>CAZITS010000097.1:0-11530 GCA_964542185.1 uncultured Pirellulaceae bacterium | reverse complement strand
CTGTGTCGGTCATGTGAATTTGGCCAGAGCACAAGAACGGGCCTGATCCCAGCACGCTCGTCACAGAGATGCCCCCCCACGAGCCGTGGAACGCGTAGAAATCTGGAAGTGAGAAGGAAATCATGTCAGGATCTTGACGGTTCTTCCGGCATTCTAGGTGCGGTTTTTTATGTCGACAAGGCTGATCCCCGGCGAGCCTGTTCCAGGGTCGGTGGGTTGTATAATAAACTTACTGGTAATGGGGCGTTTTGAACCTGCCTGTTTGTCGCAGTCTGCTCAATTCAGCGATAGCTCGGGTTTCCAGGAAATCCCATTTCCGACGATGTTCCACCTCAGCGGTGCATGTCCGACTTGAATCCTTGCCTGTTTGTCTTCCGGATGCATTGTAATGAAGCAAGATGACGGCCCCATGCGTAAATCCAATGACCCGAAAGGGACAGGCGGACCGAATTTCCTTTTGTACGCCGGAATTGCGGGTGTCGGTGTGGTACTTGTTGCGGTTTTGTTGGTCAATCAGCATCGTCACGAAATCGCGTTCCCCGTACTACAACAGTTGTTACGGGCAAGCAAGTTCAAGTCACTACACTTGGAAAACACCGGTGAACTTGCTTTAAATCCGGAAACGGGCGAGCAATACCCAGGCAAGCTTGAGATTTCTGAGCAACGGAACGGCCAGACGTTCACGGTTGAATATAGCCGACTGTCAAGTCTCGAGGTGTCTCCGACGGAGGTGCGTGGATCACTACAGGTGCGAACTCTTCACCCTGAGACCTCTGCGCTACGGACAGAGAATTTTCGTACGCAGTTGGGAGAGTCTGAAGCCTGGAAAGAGGGGCTGCAGGTATTACTTAGCACTAACAACATTGATTACCGTAATGTGCCGACGAGCCCCTGGAAGGCCTGGGCACCAGTGTTGTTTTTCTCACTAATTTTGTTGGTCTTTCTTGTCTTGATGATGCGCCGTATTGGTGGAGCTGGTTCGCCCATGCAGTTTGGCCGGAGCCGTGGAAAGCTCTACGCGATGGAGGATCTGGGTGTAACTTTCGACGATGTGGCTGGCATCAATGAAGCAGTTGAAGAAGTTCGAGAATTAGTCGACTTTTTGCAGTCCCCTGAAAAGTACCAACGCCTCGGTGGAAGGATTCCCAAGGGAGTTCTATTAGTTGGGCCTCCAGGGACCGGTAAGACGCTACTGGCTAAAGCAATCGCTGGAGAAGCGGGAGTACCATTTTACAGTCTTTCTGGAAGTGACTTTGTGGAGATGTTTGTAGGCGTGGGGGCAGCACGTGTGCGCGATATGTTCCAGCAGGCTGAATCGAAAGCGCCGTGTATCATTTTCATCGATGAATTGGATGCGTTGGGGAAAAGTCGTGGTGCTGGCATGATTGGCGGCCACGATGAGCGCGAGCAGACATTGAATGCGTTGTTAGTAGAGATGGATGGTTTTGATTCGAATGCAGCAGTCATCGTTATGGCCGCGACCAACCGTCCAGAGACTTTGGACCAGGCTCTCTTGCGACCTGGCAGATTTGATCGTCATGTACTTGTTGACCGTCCTGATATCCAGGGGCGCGAGGACATACTCAAGGTTCACGTCAAGAATGTGAAGCTTGACAACTCAATTGATTTGAAGGAGGTAGCCGGGATCACTCCAGGGTTTGTCGGAGCCGATCTGGCGAATTTGGTTAATGAGGCTGCTTTGCTGGCAGCTCGCAATGAAAAAGACTTTGTCGGGATCTATGAATTCAACGAGGGTGTTGAGCGTGTAACGGCAGGTTTGGAGAAAAAACAACGCGTGATGAGGCGCGAAGAAAAAGAACGAGTTGCGTACCATGAAAGTGGGCATGCCCTTGTCGCATTTAGCTTGCCGAACACAGATCCTGTACACAAGGTATCAATTATCCCTCGTGGATTGGCGGCCTTAGGTTATACATTGCAACGCCCAGAAGACGAGCGTTTCCTGGTGACTAAGCTGGAATTGGAGAGCCAAATCCAGATTCTGCTGGCCGGTACGATTACCGAAGAGATTATCTATCGCGACATCTCTTCCGGAGCGCAAAACGACCTTGAACGGGCGACTGACATAGCACGTCGCATGGTGATGGAATATGGCATGAGCGACTTGGGTCGTGTCAATTACCGAGCTGCGAGTAGCTCGGCATTTCTTCCTATGGGCCAGGATGAAGACTCTTCCCGGCGTTACAGTGAACAAACTTCACGTGAAATCGACACCGAGGTAAAACGCATTATCGACGAGGCAATCGAGCAGGTTCGTCATATCCTTGACGTGCGACACGAGGCGCTCATTGCAGTAACAACACGACTTATCGAAGTGGAGTCAATTGGTGCTAAGGAACTTCGAGAAATTATCGAAAGAACTTCGCCTGGGCCCGTAATTGTTCCTGGTACAGATGCGACAGTGGATCCCGCACCTTCTCAGCGTCCGGTGGACAATCGTAGTCGAACAGAGCAGAGTGGATGACGAGAGTTGTATTTGCGGAGCGACCGGTCGAAAATCTCGATTGATAGATCTTTATGGTTGCCAAATCGTTTCTTCGGTGGGTTCGTCACCCGTCTTTCTGGTTTGTTGCTCAAGGTATTGCGCTGGCAATATTCCTGGCGGCGACAAGCCAGTTGCGTCCACATGCCACGCCAGACACGCCAAGCTACCAGAGGTTTCCACTGGATTCGCTGCATGCGGCCTTTGAGCATTCCCGCACCTTTGGATACCCAATTTTTCTTCGTTTGGCAGGCAGTCTAGCGGAGCACTCAGCAGCAGTGCCAGCCTGTCAGCTCGCGATACATTTTGGTGCAATCTGGGTGTTCTATTTGGGAATTTGCCGACTGCTGGATTCGCGTTGGCTTGCGTTTGCCGCAGCTTCTCCGCTCTTGTACTCGAACATGTTGTTTGGTTATGTCAACAACTTGATTGCGGATTCACTGGCATCATCTATCTCAGTGGCCACTGTGGGGGTTTTGCTGTGGCTGGTTTCAGGCCGACACAGTAACTGGTTGTGGCTTGTACTTTCCGCGGCCTGTTTTGCTACATACCAGGTCAGGCCGGCTTATTTGTTTCTTGTATTCTTGCTCCCAATTCTGGGGTCCGGTCTGTATTGGATGCGTGCGAGAGAAGTGCCACACGGTGGCACTGAAATACACTGGTTGGGTTCCAAGTTGGCCGCTTGCGGATTGGTCCCATTGCTTGCCTATTGTGCACTGCGTTGGTGGCTGGTTGGGCACTTTGCTTTGGTGAGTTTTGGTGGAAACAATTTCGTGGGGACTGTCGGCGTGTTCTTGACTCCTGACATGGTCTCTGAGCTGCCACCAGACCTTCAACGACTGGCAGAAACTGCGATTGAAACACGAAAGAAGGCGGTGGCCCGTCAGCCTGAACATTCCGCCGAGCCAACTCTCCACTACATGGAGATCGAAAACCGTTTCGATTTCAACACGTGGGTGGTGTTTGTCCCCTCTGCCCAACGCCTTTATGGTGATGACCAGCCTCGCGTTAATGCGGAACTGCGTCGACTGGCGGTCGCGATTATTGTTGCCAGACCAGGCTACTACGTAGCCTGGTTGGGCAAGGCAGTGTGGCGTGGAATTTGTGTGACGTTGTTGGATCTTGCCCAGAATCCCATTTATCTTGGTGGGTTGGTCGGACTGTTGGCACTGCATGGGTGCGTAGTTGTTCGAACCGTGGGTGGGTCTTCGGAAACGCGGCTGGAAGATCGTGCTGATCCCAGTGCGATACATTTCGCATTTAACGCGTTTTTGTTGGTGGCATTAGTGTTCGCTGGCATGAAGTTATTGCTGATCATCATCACAACACCGCCCCTGGGGCGTTTTATGGATGCAGGGGCAGTGTTTTTTCCGACGTTGCTGGGAATCGGTTTGTTCGATCGCTGGTCGCAACTACGTAAAGTACGCTTGCGCAAAGTATAGGAACGGTTGTCGCCATGCTACCCAACGCACAGACTTCCACTCCTTCATTTGCGTCAGCCTTGTCGACCGAACAGGATCTTGATACAGCCTTGCACACGGTGTCTGGTCAGGCGCTTGCCCAACTAGACGCGACTCCGGATTTGGCATTTGTGTTTGTATCAACTGATCGAATACATCGTGCAGACTACATCGCGAAGACACTAACGCGTTTGCTGAATACCGCGTGTCTGGTGGGCTGCGTCGCAACATCTGTCATAGGAACGGGCGCTGAAATCCAGGCCTCGCCGGCCCTGTCCGTTTGGTTAGCAAAGCTGCCGACAACCCAGGTCCTGCCAATGCACCTGACTTTTGAAGCCACTGCAGAAGGTAATGAAATCTTAGGATGGCCTGATGAGTTAGTTGAGAGTTGTACTGATGGTTCCGCTTTGATCGTACTCGGCGAGCCTTACAGTTTTCCCGCAGAATCGCTACTACAGCAGATAGACGCTCGCTTTCCGGGTTGTTGTGTGATTGGTGGAATGACCAGTGCGGATCACCAGCCGGGAGAGAAAACACTTCTGTGGGGGACTCAGACTCTTGCGCACGGCGCAGTTTGTGTCTGGCTTTCTGGCAGCCCGCAAGTGCATCCGGTTGTCTCTCAGGGGTGTCGTCCGATTGGGGAGCCATTTGTAGTGACGCAAGCGGAAGGTAATATTATTCAGGAATTGGGTGGCCAGGTGGCTATGACACAATTCCGGAAAATTTTTGAGGCACTGCCTAATTCGGACAAAGAGCTTGTGCACCGTGGACTTCACATTGGTCGAGTTGTCAGCGAATACCAGAACCATCGTGGACAAGGTGATTTTCTTGTGCGAAACGTTACTGGCATTGATTCGAAGACGGGTGCGATGACGGTTGGAGATTACTTCCGCCGTGGCCAGACAGTCCAATTTCACATTCGTGACCAGGTCACCGCAGATGGTGAAATGCGGCAACTGCTAAGTGAGGTTGCGCAGTTACAGCAGGAGCCTCTGGCCGGATTGCTTTTCTCTTGCAGCGGCCGAGGAAAGCAACTCTTCGATGTAAACGACCATGACGCAGGTCTCATCGCAGAGCATTTTGGGGACATTCCTCTAGCGGGTTTTTTTGCGGCTGGTGAAATAGGTCCTGTGGGAAGTCAGAATTTCGTGCATGGCCTTACGGCCAGCCTGGCAGTTTTTATGCAGGAGGTTGCAGTAGGTCGTAGTTAATACGTTTTGTTAGCACGGCGGTGTCTGCACAAAATAATTATGTTTGCAGCTTCGAACGAGACCTGGAAAGACGTAGTAAAGGCGATTTGCTTTTTTATTCCGCTGGCGACAGGAATCGAAGCGGACGAGGTGCATGAGATTGGTTCAACGCGAAAAGTTGAGCAACACCGGTTGATTCGATTGAGAGATTTTGTCGGCGAATGGCGTGGCGTTGGACAAGTTCGGAGAGGTTCTACAAAGGGAGGGTGGATCGAAAGATCGACGTGGACCTGGAAGATTTCTCCGCAACACGCGAGTTTAAATTTTGTTTCAAAACAGTCGCATGTCTTTCAGCGAGGAGAGTTGCGCCCGGGACGCCAGCCGGAATGGTTTTTGCTCAATGCCACCGCGAGTGAAAGTGGATTGACCACACAATACAAGGGGAAATTCGACAAGCAATCCAGGCTGGTCCTGACTGCGGAGAAACCTGCCAAGAACATGCCGGCTCGTGTGACCTTGCGCCTCGTGGCGAAAGGTAATCGGTTGACAACGCTGTATGAAAGGCAGACTGCTTCCGGACGTTTTTTGCGTCTGTCTGAAGTTGGTTATACACGGCGTGGAAGTGGTTTTGGCAAGCAAGCTAGTTTTATCGAATGTGTCGTGAGTGGCGGCAAGGGCACTATTCCAGTGACGTTTGGAGGTAAGACCTACTACGTGTGTTGTGGTGGATGTCGTGACTATTTTCAATCTAATGCTCGCGAAGTGTTACAGGAGTACCGGGAACGTAAGGCACAAAAAAAGTAAGGTTAATTGCCGGTTTGCCGGCAAGAAAACACAGGGAAAATCTTGATTTGCCGCAAGGGGTAGGCAGAAAACGATCCGGTGTTCGTGGTTCGTCAAAGAAATAGACCGTTTGCGACCGATAATAGAGTGAGCGGGAGTTGCCGAGTCTCATTCCGCGCCTGGGATCAAGGAGGAAACCGAGGTGGGAATCTCCATTTCGTTGACCTTGTGTCTTTCGATGGTGAGTTTGAATCCCATCGAAGATCTTCCGACTGACCACGTTGATTTAGTGGAGCTCAATCACTATTACAACGAAAAGGGTCGTCACGTTCTTGACCAGGTGATTTTCTACGATTGGTCTTCCGCAGCTGGTCGGTATCAAATACGCGATTGGCGAATGATCAAACGCGTATCCCAGATTCCGCGCCGAGATTGGCGCCTGGGAGGTTATGTGGCTGTTTGGCACGATCCTCTGGAAGGCAATGTGCTCCGAAAGATGCATGCTGCCAACTTGCGAGAAACCTGGACTCAGTACGATCCAGAAATTGTGGAGCGTAGTTTCCTCAAAAAAGATAAGCGTCGAAAACTCGCGCGGGTTCGTTCCTCTCGCCGCACAAGATAATTGTCGATTGAGGGTTCAGGACGGCCGACAGCAAGCTTTGCACTAGCCCACGTTGTCGTCATCAGTGCTCCGGCGTGCGACACGCAATTTGGCGCTTCGACTGCGCGGGTTGGATTCTTGTTCTGTTGTGGTGGGAACGATCGGTTTCTTGGTGATAATTTCTAGTTGTGGATGTTCGCGAAATGCCTGTTTTACTTTTCGGTCCTCTAGTGAGTGAAAGCTGATAATTGCCAGTGTGCCACCGGGTAGCAGGCACTGGGGTAGAATCTGCAGAGCTTTTTCCAATCGATCCAGTTCCTCGTTTACATAAATCCGCAATGCTTGAAAGGTTCGCGTCGCGGGATCGATCGTGTTTTTCTTTGAGCGTGGTACACACGTTCTCACCAGTTCTGCCAATTCACGCGCTGTACGGAGCGGCTGGGATTTGCGTCGTGTGACAATACGTCTAGCGATTCTGCGGCTGAAACGTTCTTCCCCGAACTCGTATATCAGATCCGCGATTTGGTGTTCAGTGAGTTGATTGAGGAACTGCCAGGCTGGTTTACCAGAAGCGGGGTCGAATCGAAGATCGAGTGGGCCGTCTGACAAAAAGCTGAATCCGCGATCCGGATCCTCAAGTTGATCACTGGAGAACCCCAAGTCCAAAAGGACACCGTCGACACCTTGACAGTCAATTTCATTCAGGATCTCAGGCAACTCACAGTAACTGGCTTGTGCGACCAAAACGGGAAGTCCGGCAAGCTGTTGTTCAGCTCGTGTGATTGCCAGGGGATCGCGGTCCAAGCCAACTACTCTACCTTGGTTTCCCACCAGGTGCGCCAGTGCTCGGCAATGTCCCCCTCCCCCCAGTGTGCCGTCGACAATGGTGTGGCCAGGTTGAATGTTGAGATGATGGGTTACCTCGTCGACCATTACCGGTAGATGATTCGAGGGAAAGTCCACGGGTTGAGACACGGCAGTGAAAACTCTCCTCTTTGGGTAACTCGTCAAGCTGGTTGTCGGTAACACGCAGCTTGTCTATGGCAATGAATGAATGGGGGACGCGGATCCAGCAAGACGAAGGATTGTTGCGAGGTTCGCGTTGTTTTCATGTTCAATCAACAGGTTAACGACTGGCAGTGCGCATTGCGAGAGACAGGTAGAGCTGTTCGTACGCGTCGACCATAGTGCGCAATGAGAAGTGCTGTTGGATTCGTTGGCGATTCTGTTGGCCAATCGATGTGGCTAACAAGGGATCTTGTGCGATGTGCATTATGGAGTTTGCAAATGCTTCGAAATCGTGTCCCTGTACCAATTGGATTGGATTGGTGTCATGTAGCAATTCACGAACTCCCTCAGCCCTGAGGGCAATTACTGGTTTTGAGAGTCCCATTGCTTCCATAAGCACGTTGGGCATACCTTCCCACTTGGAAGCGAGTACTACCATCTGTGAGGCGGCCATCACTTCGTGCAGATCCGGGCGAAAGCCGAGAAAGTGAACTCGGCTTGCAATATCTAGCTCGCGTGCCTGGTTTTCCAGCTTGCTACGTTGAGGACCGTCTCCGGCGATAATGAGGTCGTAGTCAGGTAACCTGTGAAGAAATCGCGAAGCTGCCTGCAGTAGCCAAGGTACGGATTTTTGAGGATGTAATCGCCCTGCGAAGACGATGACTTTACGCTCTGAATGTAGTCCCAATGTTTCTAGATTGATTGCCTTAACATTTTGCAGAGTCGCCAGATCGATTCCATTTTGGATGATGCATAGCTTCTCCTTCGCGAAGCCGGAGAAATGTTGGCAATGTTTGGAGACGGATTCGCTTACACAGGCTATTTTATCAACGCGGCGTGTGGTGACACGTTCGAGCCATGCTCGCCACCGACTGGGATCTGCAACGCGAATGCCTGTTACATGATGCGTGTTGATTCGACTTGCCGCTTGGGAGCTCAGGACGTTTGCATGAAAAAGAAAGCTCTGAATGATGTCCGGAAGAATCTGAGTCAACCGATGACGTAAGGCCCGGACTCCTCTGAGGTATTGCCAAGGTTGGCGAAGCCCCAGAAATTCGATTGGTACACCAGAGGCAGTAAGTTGTTCCACCAAGAGGTTGCGATTGGCAGTCGGCGGTGGAGCTAAGGAAACGACAGTTGGCTGGAAACGCTCGCGGTCCAAGCCGATCGCCAGGTTCGTAAGCGAACGTTCGGCGCCACCGACTCCAAGTTCGGTAATTACGAGCGCGACACGGAGGCGTCCCATCGTAGTGTGCGACAATTCAAGTTAACCAGGTCCGTTCAACAAACGTGGTATCTACCAGCCCTTCTGCGAATTCAGCGTGTTGTAGTACTTTCCGGTGAAACGGCACCGTAGTGCGAATGCCCTCAATTCTCAATTCATTGAGGGCACGCAGCATACAAGCGATGGCTGCAGATCGCGTCGGTTGGTGGACAATGAGCTTACCGATCATTGAGTCATAATGGGGTGGTACCGTGTAGCCTTGATGGGCATGGGAGTCGAAGCGGACGCCCAGGCCACCAGGTACAAAGATCTTGTCTATCCGGCCAGGACAGGGTTGGAAATTCCGTTCGGGATCTTCCGCATTAATGCGGCATTCCATCGCCACACCCTGGACGCGGATGTTCTTTTGTTTGACCGTAAGCGGTTCACCGGCTGCGATCTCGATTTGTGCTCTAATCAAATCGATACCCGTTACCATTTCGCTAACGGGGTGTTCTACTTGGATGCGAGCGTTGACTTCGATGAAATAGAAATTGTTCTCTTGATCGACGATGAATTCAACAGTTCCCGCATTGGTGTACTCAGCTTTACGACAAAGTCGCACCGCAGCGTCACACATCGCCAAGCGGGTTTTTTCTGGGAGATTGGGAGCTGGGCTTTCTTCAATTAACTTCTGATGACGACGTTGGGTAGAGCAGTCACGCTCCCACAAATGAACGATGTTTCCGTGCTGGTCCGCCAAGACTTGGACTTCGACATGCCGGGGGCGCTCGATGAACTTCTCTAGATACATACCGGGATTGCCAAACGCGGCTTCGGCTTCAGCTTTCGCCTGACCAAATGCAGTTTTGAAAGCCAGGTCGTTGGATGCGACTCGCATACCTTTGCCACCGCCACCAGCAGTCGCTTTGATCAAAACGGGAAATCCGATCTCGTGCGCGATCGCCAAAGCTTCATCTTCATTTTCCAGCAGTCCGGCGCTTCCAGGGACAACTGGGACTTTAGCTTCTCGCGCGATACTCCTCGCGTGATTTTTGTCCCCGAGTTTTTCCATTGCCTCGGGTGTGGGGCCAATGAAATCGATATTGCAGCTACGACAGATTTCATTGAAATGCGAATTCTCTGCCAGAAAGCCATAGCCCGGATGGATCGCTTCCACGTTGCCGACTTCGGCCGCACTGATGATTTGGTCGGTTTTAAGGTAGCTTTGCGCTGATTTTGGAGGACCGACACAATAAGCTTCGTCAGCTAGTTCAAGGTAGCTGCTGCCGCGGTCCGCTTCACTAAATAACGCGACGGTTTCGATGCCCATCTCTCGACAAGCGCGGATAATTCTTAAAGCGATTTCACCGCGATTCGCGATCAGAATGCGTTTATACATGTGAAATTATTGGCGATAGCAAGTGAATGAACGACGACACGAACGGGGCGCCACCCCGCAAGCTCACTGCTGCTTGCCGTTCCTATTGGCTGGTATCGACTTTGTATAAGGGTTTTCCGACATCGACAGGTTCCTCATCTTCTACAAGTACCGCGACGATCTTACCGGTTACTTCTGCCGGAATTTCATTGAATACCTTCATGGCTTCGATGATACAGACCGTTGTTGTGGGGTCGACGTGGTCGCCAACGCGGGCGTAGGGGTCGGAGTTCGGATTAGGTTTTGAGTAGTACGTTCCAACCATCGGGCTCTTGATGAGGACGATGTGATCGGGTGTATCGTCACTGGGGGCCTCTGCAGCAGAAGGCTGCATGGGTGCTGGCGCAAACGCAGGCGCCGGTGGGACGCTCACGTTTGTTGAACCGAGGCAGAGTCTGATTTGCTGTTCTGCTTCTCGTAGATCAATCTCGGTTAGTCCATGCTCCTTCATCAACTCGACGAGAAGCCGAATTCGATCCAAATCAAAAACACCGCCATCTACTTCGGCATCTGGCATTGGGATCTCCGTAAAGCCAACACGAACGACTAAAGAAAAGATTGAACTACTTAATCGGTAAACCCGGGTAGCGAGTTGCGCTGCCTGGCTGACCTCTAACAGCGATTTTCAATATTATTTGGTGAGAAAGTAACCTGCCACTTTGAACGTTGGTTTGTAGCAACCATCCGGCGAAGGAAATTGCCACGAGTCAGGTGCTCGACCGCATCACTTAGCCTATTACGCAATCAACCAATTCCTTGGGAACAGTTGTCAACACTTCGCACCCATCGCGTGTTACCAGCAGGTCATCTTCGATGCGAACGCCGCCCCAACCAGGGAGGTAAATGCCAGGCTCTATTGTGATTACCATGCCCGCTTTAAGGGGGCGGTACTCGTTCTGGGCTAACCTCGGTCCTTCATGAATCTCCAGGCCAATACCATGCCCAAGGCTATGGCCAAATCGTTTACCGTACCCGGCCTCTGCAATCACGTTTCGGGCAGCTGCATCGACGTCGTGCATGACCGCACCCGGTCGCACCGCTTCGATTGCTGCTTGCTGGGCGTTTAACACAACTCCATATATACGTTCAAGTTTCGGCGAAATTCTACCGGTGACCAGGATACGCGTCAAGTCGCTCATGTAGAGGTTCTGGTGGGCTCCCCAGTCGATCAAAACAAAGTCGCTCTCACCAATTTTCTGCTCCCCTGGGACCGCGTGGGGCAAGGCGGCACGTGGGCCGACGGCCACGATGGGGGGGAAACTGCAACCCGAACCTCCAAACCACCGGATCTGCTGTTCGATGGCGTGGGCGACATCTTTTTCTGGTTGACCATCGCGTAACGA
>CAZITS010000096.1:9744-11581 GCA_964542185.1 uncultured Pirellulaceae bacterium | reverse complement strand
CGCAAGTTCATCGGGCGAAACCATTGGTCGGTGGAGGCGAGAAATTCAGACTCCTGTTCGTTTGCGGCCCGTTGTCCCTGGTATCCCGCGCCGCTCCGCTGCAGGATACAGCGATGGACGATATTCAAGGATGGTTCGCAGTAAAAGAGGTTGCCCCGGTAAGCCGCAGGAAACAGCCTGTCTCCGTAAAATTCGTTACTACATCCCCCGGAGAAGAAATTGCTGTTGGTTTCACGGGCTCCATAGAATTTGACCCAGGCGGGGTCCTGTTGCCGCTTGACTCTCCAGGGATGTGGTTGACTGATACGGAAGCCGCGGTTGTAGCTTACGGCAGAGCAGGTCGTCTCGGGCGTGGCGACGTAGGGATTGCGCGTCAGATAGCGGTGTGGCAGTGGCAACGCGTATGTTGCCGGGCGGCCACCTGTGGAGGGAAAGCGATCCCCCCAATCGTTGATCGTCAATCCGAACGTGCCGACGCGTCCTGTGACTGGCTCGATGGCGGAACCGTCGGCCTTGATGCGAAAATCAGTATTCCCCAGCTCGACCGATTGAGCGAGCCCTGGCCCTTGGATTGTGCCGCCGGTTCCTCCGCCGCCGACGTAGATCCAATTATCCAGACCCCAGCGTGGGTTGTTGATCCCGCGTTCCAGAACTCGAGTGCGAAAACCGGTAAACAGGGTTTCCCGTATTTCTGGCCTGCCGTCGCCGTCGCGGTCGGCGAGGTACAGAATGTGGGGCGCACACAACACGATGACACCCTCCCGCGCGGGCAAGACACCGTAACAAGGGGGCAGGTCATCGGCCCAGACAGTGGCCTTGTCCATGACTCCATCCCCGTCCGAGTCGGTCAGCAGCTTGACGACACCAAACTGGCGGCGGGCGGCTTCTTCGGCGATTTTACCTCCGCGCAGCTCCCAGCGGATCCGGCGGACCTTTTTGTCGAGCACCCCAGTCTTGTTCAGTTCTGTGACATCCAGATGTCCTTCAATGTTGTAGCCATGCAATTCACACACGAAGATGCGATTGCGTTCGTCGAACGCCAGGCACGAAGGTTCTCGAATCAGTGGTTCACTGGCGACCAATTCGATACGAAAGCCCTCGGGCAACTGGATTCTGGCGGCGCTTTCGCTGGGAGACAGGGGTTGTGGCGCGTCGCCAGCGGGCTGGATCGAAGGCCGCGGTGGGGCAGCGATACCGAGTGTATTCGTGAAGGCACTGATGATCAGCAGCCGAGCAATGAAGACCCAGGAGAAGTGCCGGTTCGTTTTGCTGTACATCGTTCCTGCCGACAAGAAGAGAAGCTGAGTACGGAAACGCGGAGGTGGCTGCGATTCTACGCCGCGTCTTGCTGTGCTGCAAAGAACGCGGGCCTGATTCTGGGGCGACTGCCGTAAACATCACCGTTGGCGGCAACTAAGCACAGGTCGCGCGAACGCCGTCGCCAGCAGCTGACCAGGCAGAATGCCCACACAAGGTCCTGTTCGATTCTCCCTTTTTGACCGCCGGTACTCTATGATTACTGAAAATACGTCAGTGAAATGCGTGCAAATCCGCCGTTGGCCAAGGCAAGTGTTGTGCCCGGGTCTGGTAGTCAGGTGGGTTCGAAATAACGTAGCGACCTGAAACTTTGCCAGGTCTCCCGCGGGACTGGAGAACCAACCAGCACGGATCGCGAACGTTGCCGGTGGTTGCAGGAAACGGCGCGCTGCGCAGCACTTTCCGCAAAGGTGTGAGGGAGGATGAAATGAGGCGAATGTTGTGCATCGCGGTTATGGGGATCGGCTGGGTCGGGCCCGCGCTGGCAGTTGAACAGCGCCCTAATGAACAGCGCCCTAAT
>CAZITS010000096.1:0-9644 GCA_964542185.1 uncultured Pirellulaceae bacterium | reverse complement strand
CTGGGTCGGGCCCGCGCTGGCAGTTGAACAGCGCCCTAATGAACAGCGCCCTAATATTGTCTACATCATGGCGGACGAACTGGGATACTATGAGTTGTCCTGTTTGGGGCATCCCCACATTCAGACCCCGTCCATCGACCGCATGGCGCGGGAGGGAATGCGTTTCACCCAGGCCTTGGCCGGTTCTTCGGTCTGTGCGCCGACTCGCTGTTGCTTGATGACCGGGAAACACAGTGGCCACACTTCGGTCCGTTCGAATGGTGGTGGCACTCCGTTGCGCGCCGAAGAGCTGACCGTGGCCTCGATTCTCAAACAGGCGGGCTACGCCACAGGCGGCTTTGGCAAGTGGGGATGTGGTGGCCGTGGCTCGACGGGCGTACCAGAGAAACACGGATTTGACGTGTTCTTTGGTTATTACGACCAGGTTCACGCGCACAGTTACTATCCTCCCTACCTGGTTCGCAACAGCATGGAAGTACCGCTGCCGGGAAATCAGGGTGGTAGCCAGGGCAAGGTTTACTCGCATTACCAAATTGTCCGTGGCGCCATGGAGTTTATTCGTGAGAACAAGGATCGCCCTTTCTTCTGCTACCTGCCGATTACTCCACCCCACGGCATTTTTGATATTCCCGATGCGGATCCAGCATGGCATCGCTATCGGGACCAGCCGTGGCCTGAACCCGCCCGGCGTTATGCGGCCATGGTGACGATGGTGGACCGCCAGGTTGGGGCCTTGTTGGAATTGCTGCGCAGTCTGGAGCTGGACCAAAAGACGATTGTCTTTTTTTGCGGCGACAATGGTGGTAACGACTATTTTCGTGATGCCCAACACCCGCGCGGTTTTCATGCAGCGAATGTGAACCCGGCCACCGGTGTTGAATTTCGAGGCAAGAAGGGCAATCTTTACGAAGGCGGGTTGCGGATTCCGATGGTCGTGCGCTGGCCTGAAAAGGTGAAACCGCAGAGCGTCAGCAAGCAGCTCTGGTATTTTCCCGATGTACTGCCGACGCTCGCCGAGCTGGCTGGTACAGAGGCTCCTGCGGATGTGGACGGCCTCTCGATTGTCCCCACGTTACTCGGTCCCCAGGTGGCGGGCCGCGAACAGCCACAGCACGACTATTTGTATTGGGAACTGGCGGGTCAGACCGCGGTCCGGTCGCGAAACTGGAAGGCGATCCAGCCCGGACGGAAACGCGACTGGGAGTTGTATGACCTGGCGGCAGATCCCAGTGAGCGGAACAATCTGGCAGCCGCGGAGCCGGACAGATTGAAGCAGCTCAAACTGCTTGCCAGGCAGGCGCACCAACCCGTCCGGGAAGGTGTTTTTGTCGATCGTGCGATGCATGAGAAAGATCGTCTTGCCAAGTTCGGTGGACGCCGCCGGCCGAGAACGCGGCGCAAAGTGCATGCGTTGCCCAAGCAGGGGCTGCTGCCAAACCAGGACTGGAAGATTGTCCGTTCCAGCAGTGAGTCCCGGTTCAACAAGCGATTGGCGCTCCACGCGATCGATGGAAACCCTCGTACCCATTGGCATACGGAGTTTCAGGCGCAGCTGGCGCAGCATCCCCATGAACTGGTCATCGATTTAGGTCGCGTCAGATCGATCCAGGGTTTTCGCTATCTGGCGCGGCAGGACGGTGGCTGGAATGGAGCGGTTGCCCGCTGTGAGTTTTCTGTGGCAACGGTTTCTGGGGAATTTGCGCCGCCGCTCGCGAAAGTAGAATTCAAGAAGACCAGGTCGCCACAGGAAGTGAAATGCAAGGCGGTCCAAGCCCGGTATGTGCGTGTGCGCGTGCTGTCCGAGGTCAACGGTGGCCCTTGGGCTTCGATTGCCGAGTTGGGAGTGGTGGGCAAGTAGACCGGCGTCCTGGGCGGAATCAGGAGCGTGCAACTGGGTTCAACGGGCGCGGAAGTGATACGCATGGTGGATCGCGAGCAGATTGCTACGGACTGGGGAGCCCGCGGCTTCAGTTGTGAGCTCTGGACGGATCGCCCCGGCCAAAGCTGGGAAGATTTTGTGCATCCGACCGACGAGCTGGTCCTGATACTGGAAGGTGAGATGGAGTTTGAAGTCGAAGGGAAGCTGCATCACCCGCCTGCTGGTGATACGTTATTGATTCCCGCAGGCGCGGTTCATTCCGCCCGCAATATCGGTACAACGACCGCACGATGGCTGTATGGCTATCGACAGGCATGAGCCCTGGCGGCAGGCAAAAACAATTCAGGGTCTAAAGGATGTCTACTTCGCGACGCACGCTATTGGCCGCTGCGGCGGGTTTCCCTCTGGCACAGACGGCTCTGCCCGCCAACGCGCCCGCGACGCTGCGTTACGATCTGGGACTCACGGTGATTCACGAGGGGTGGGATGGCAACAAGTGTTACGTGCATTCGCGCGCCGGCGCGATTCCTCCTTTTACCGGTGGTAATCAATCCCGTTTTCCGATCATCGTGATGACGACGCAAAAACATTTCGTCCGCGGCAATGATATTTTTGATGGTTTGGAGGACTTTCGCAGTTCCGATATCGGCAGGTCGTGGCAGGGGCCGGTGCCCCACGCAGGTCTTCAGCGACGCCGTATGGGTCCTGGAATCGAGGTGGCGCCTTGTGATTTCACGCCGCAATGGCATGCTGCGACAGCCCGTTTGTTGGGCACAGGAAAGACGTTCTGGTACAAGGACAACAAACAGTACAGGGCCTCGCCGAGT
The DNA here is from genome assembly GCA_964542185.1 of uncultured Pirellulaceae bacterium. Classification (GTDB taxonomy): domain Bacteria; phylum Planctomycetota; class Planctomycetia; order Pirellulales; family Pirellulaceae; genus UBA9264. The sequence goes on along the minus strand of CAZITS010000096.1, from coordinate 6,938 downwards.
GACCCGATTTATGCGGTTTACGATCCGCGGCGGCGCACGTGGTCAGCCTGGCAGCCGATCAAGCTTCCCGCACTGCCACAATTCAAGAATTGTAGCGCCGGCTGTACGCAGCGGTTTGACCTGCCCAGTGGCGATGTACTGTTGCCGGTCTATTTTCGCCCGCAGCCGGCCATTACGGATCATCGCGTGACCGTATTGCGCTGTGGTTTCGACGGCCAGACGCTACGTTATCTGCAACATGGTGACGAGCTGGAACTGGAACAGAAGCAGGGGGACGGACTTTCGGAGCCGTCGTTGACCCGCTTTCAAGGTCGGTTCTATTTAACATTGCGCACGGTTGCCCGGGCTTATGTGACGACCAGTGAGGACGGTTTGCATTATGAACCCCTGCGTCCCTGGCGATTTGATGATGGCCAGGAATTGGGAAGCTATAACACACAGCAGCATTGGGTTACACATTCAGAGGGCTTGTTCCTGGTCTACACACGCCGTGGGGTGAACAATGATCACGTATTTCGGCACCGTGCGCCGTTGTTGATGGCCCGGGTTGATCCGCAGAAGCTGGTGGTACTGCGCGACACCGAGCAAGTCATCGTGCCCGAAACCGGGACGCGAATGGGGAATTTTGGGGTCGTGCACATCAGTCCGTTGGAGACCTGGGTAATTACGACAGAGTGGATGCAACAGCCGCCACCAGGCGGGTTTGAGAAGTATGGCAGCAACAACCGAATTTTTTGTGCGAAAATCAAGTGGAACCGGGTGAACCGGTCGTAAGGTGGTGGCCAGGTGCGCGTTGCCAAATGCCAGGAGCGTGCGTGTCGCTTGACGCGTCGCACCTGGTGAAGTGGATCGGGTGGCAGCTCGCAGAGAGCTGGTTGCACCGGCTGTGGGTTCGATATCGATGTGGAAAGGAATGTGATGGCATTACGTACAATGGCCGCTTTGGCATTCATGGTGATGGGGTTGTCGGTTGGTTCGGTGGCTGCCGACCCGCCGCAGCGGGTTCCCCGCACAGTGTTTAATGACGATGCACAAGTCTTGCGCGAGGCACCCGGAGAAAATCCGGCTCCTTTCATCAAGGCGTGGCTTGATCGGGAGTCGGCGGCAGTTCCCTTTTCGACCTTTGTCTTTCTGGCGAGCACGCCAGATATCTGCTTTTACAACACGAAAGCAGGAGAAGAGTATGGGGCTCGGCGAAAAAAGGACGACTATCTTTACGTCCGCGCTATGCGGGCACTCAAGCGACAGGGTACCGATGCACTGCGGCTGGTGACCGAGCATATGCAGGCCAAGGGCAAAGAGGTACTGGCCGCTATTCGCATGAGTGATACGCATCACCGCCGGCTCAATGTGTACGACGAACTCTGTCCCCAATTTGCGATCGATCATCCCGAGTACGTGATCAAGCAGCCGGATGGCCGCACCAACGAGACAGCGTTGGACTATTCCATCGAAGCCGTCCGCGATCACCGCATGGGAATCATGGCGGAGATCATCCATGACTACCCGGTCGACGGCCTGGAGTTGAACTTTGTCCGTTGGGCCAAGCATTTTCCGCGCGACCAGGGACGTCAGAAGGCCCCTGTCATGACGCGTTATGTGGAACGCATTCGCAAGATGATGGATTCCGCGGGCCGTACTCGAAAAAATGGGAAGCGGCTGACTTTAGGTGTCCGTGTGCCCGAATCCCTGCACGCTTGCTGGCTGGCTGGGGTCGATATTGAAACGTGGGTCAAACGCGGCTGGATCGATTTTGTGGTGGTCTCGACCTGGAACAACACCGATCCACAACTACGGGTGGATGAATTCGCGAAGTTTACCCGCCCAGCGGGTGTCGACACCATTGTGACGATGGGAAATATGATCGGTGCTTTCACCGCTGGACCGCCGGTCCCAGTGGACCGGGGAGTCGCCAAATCTGGAAAGCATGCCGCTGGTTATGTCAGCATGCTGCTCAATACGGAGGAAGCCCGTGGGGCAGCAGCCAATTTTTACACCTATGGCGCGGATAGTATTTCGTTCTGGAATGTGGGTATCCATTTTGGTCGCGAAGTCACCGCCGCACCCCAGCAGCGTCGTAGGATTGCGGAATGGACGCAAGCGGTCGGCAGCCCGGAACGTGTCTGGGAAGGAACCCGGACCTACCGCTTTCTGCCGATGGGCAAGGGCATCTCGTCACGGAAACCGCCGGTCAGGAATTATCCCTGGTACGACGAGGGCGCGAGTCCTCTGGGACACAAAAACAGCCCCACGCTCTTGTTTTCCACGGACAACACAGGCAAGCGGCTCAGTTTGCCATTTCGTATGGCAGACGGACGCCACGGGGAATCGCTGACGGGGCGTATGACATTTTGGATTTACCATCTGGAAGAGAACGACACGCTGGCGATCGACATCAATGGCAAGCCGATTGCCGAACGCCACCTGAAACGGTTTCCGGCGGGGCCACGCCGGAGCGGATTACCCGGGACGCGGTTTGAACTGAAGCTCGAGAATTGCCCTCCGCTGCGTGGTGACAACCAGCTTGGCGTCGTCCTGAAAACCAAAGCGGTTCGCGCCCATGTGCCTTTCCTGGAAGAACTCGAAGTCACCGTGGCCGTGGATGCGGACCGGAAACAGACTACGACAAGGCCGCAGCGCGTGAAGATCTATATTGCCGTCGACAGTGAAGGCCCGACCGGGGTCAATGAGTACTGGGCACGCAATCTCAAACCGGGAGATCCGAAAGCACGGCGTTACCGCGAGCTGATGACGGACGACGTCAACGCGGCGGTGGCCGGTAGCTTCGCTGCCGGGGCGACCGAGGTGTATGTCAAAGACGATGGATTTCGCGACAAAAATCTGATTGCCGATCGTCTCGATCCACGCGCGGTCTTGTTGCCCGGTGGTGGTGGCCTGTTACACGGGTTGGACAATACCTTTCAAGGAGTGATGCTCGTCGGTTTGCACGCCATGGAAGGCGCCGCGGATGGGGTCTTGGCGCACACCTGGTCCAGCGGACGCCGCCGCCGTTACTGGTTCAATGAGCGCGAGGGAGGAGAGGTGGCGGCCTATGCGATTGTCGCTGGCCACGACCATCGCGTGCCGATCATTATGGTGACTGGTTGTTCTGGCGTATGCCGTGAAACGCGCGAGTTACTCGGGCCAGCCGTGGTCGGCGTTTCCGTGAAACGGCGTCTCCAGGATGGCAGTGTCGAGCTCGATAGCCCGGAAACCACAGGTCGTACGATCGCCGCCGGGGCGCGCCGCGCCCTGACGCAGATCACACAGTACCGCCCCTATCAGGTCAAGTTTCCTCTGCGCGTGCGGCTGCAGCTCAAGAACCGCGCAGTGACGGATGGCTATGAGAAGTGGCGGCACGCCAATAAACCGGATTGGCCCGGAAAGCGTGCTGGCCCCAATACCCTTGAGGCGATCTTGAAGACCACGAAACATATTATTTTGTAGTCCCAGACGGATCGTTGCCTGTACTCGTTTCCTCGGAGATGGCGCGCGGCCAGCTGCGAGGCCTCCCAGACCGGAGATCCTCATGGTTAAGATCTTGACGAAGTGGTGTTTGCTGTTTCTGCCCCTGCAGGGTGCGCTGCTGTCGGCTGTTGTAGCGGGTCCGCCCGCCGCGACGCGGATTGTGATTCGCGGAGCAGAGCAGGTTACGGACGGCTGGGTGCGTACGGATGGAACGGCTTCGTTTACTGCGCCAACGCTCGCTGGACACGGACGGGCCTGGTCTGCCTATGACCACATCCTGATGCGGTTTGACCTGCAGTCTGTCAATGCGCTGCGGCATGGTCGCGTACGGAAAGCAATCTTGCGTTTGCACGTTCTGGAAGCCAGGAATCCCCAACGCAAAGTGACTCAAGTGGCACCCGTGATGACGCATTGGAATACCCACGCGACAGTCTCTTCGCCACTGGGTGACAAGAGTGGCTGGCCGCAGCGCGCCGGTCATGCCAACGTCCAGTACACGATGCGTTCGGAACTCCAGACCGGGAAGGTTATTTGCCAGCCCGGGAAGGTTGACTTCGAGATTACCGGGATGGTCCGCCGTTGGCTCTATCGTGGCATGCCGAATCACGGCCTGATGGTGTCGACAAGTCCCGCCATTTTTGGAAAACCTGACCAGGGAAGTTGGTCTTTGTTGTGCGCTGCATCGGAAGCCAAGGAGGGAACGAGACCCGCACTGATCATTGATATGGAGGGCGTACCACCGTCGCCGGATGAAGTGGAAAGTCGCGCCTTGGCACTTTATCCGTCGGCCGCGTTGCCGCCCATCAAAGATCCGTATTACATGGTTTACTACAATGCGGGGAGTCGTGTGCAATGGCGCCAGTTACCCACTATCAATATGACGACCTACAGCGGGCAAGGCGTCTGGTTGGCACCACGGGGTGTCGCGAACCTGACGTGGGCGGAAGGGGGGCCCATCGATTGGCTACCGGACCGAACGGCCTACCAGAACTATTACACCAATGTTGCCAAGGCAAACACGATTGGTTTTTGTGGCCACGAGTCCAATTTGCAGGGTGCCCAGCTGGACTGGCTGGTGGATGCCTTTCGTGCTGCGGAACGTGAGTTTCCGGAGCGACTTTCTGCCTATTACTACCGTGGTGAGTCCAAGATGGCCGAGGCTGCCGGCCAGAAACACATCGACTTGTTGATTCAAGAGGGATATACCAGCACCCACAAGCAGTTTCCATTGCGGGGCTTTGCGATCAGCCTGGAAGGGATCAAAAAGCGCATTGATACGGCGCGCGCGTTTGGCGCAATCGAGCGGCATGTCGTGATGCTGGGGCACATCTGCCGTCCCGAGGATTATCATCCCGGGCACGCGTTGAATCCCGAAAACCTCGACACGTTGATCGGTGAACTGCGCCGTTACGCGCCGGAAATGCCGGGCATTGGATTTTATGGCGCGAATGGCCAGAAACTGGCCCTGGATTGCGACCGACTGGCACACAAGCATTTCGTTAAACCGGCGCCGGAAGTGGTTATTCTGGAACCCCAATTTGAGGCGACGCTGGCAACTGCGCACGTGGTAATTCGTGTTGAGGCGATCGCCAAAAGTAATCGAGAGATTGCCGTATACCGGTGGTTTATCGACAACCGGTTAGTGGCGGAGACCGACCGGCCCGAATACGTGTGGGATTTGCGTGGCGAACATCCGGGACAGCACTGGGTCACGGTCCACGCGGTTGATAGCGGTTTTCATCGAAGCGCAACGCAGATCCCGGTGCGCGTCGCACCTGCCCAGCGTGCGGAACTACGAAAAGCTGGATCATGAAAAGCTGGCGTACCATGACGGCGGGCTCTGTGGTACGTCCGTACCATCGGTTCCAACGTGGCAGTTGCGCCAGTTGCTGCCTGCTGGTCGGACTGCTGCTGTTATCATCGGGGCGACCGATTTCCGCGGTGAGCCCGGTATTGCGGCTCCGACTCGTTGTCACCACACCGCTCCCTTTTGAGAACACACCGCTCGATCCCGATATCGATTTTGCCGCCTGGATTCGGCGGGCTGGCGTGGCTGCGGACCTCGATCCCAATTCGATCAAGGTGATCGATCTGGCGACCGGAAAATCGGTTCCCGTGGCATTACCTGAAGCGTTTGCCTATGGCAGTCGTGGCCGTTTGCAGTGGGTCGTTGCTGAACCGCAGCACCATGAGTTTGAGATTCGGTTTGGCGTTACGAGGCAGCGGTCGAACCTGCGTCCGCAAAGTTACACGCCACCGATCGGGGTAGGGGATTTGTTGCGTTACAACGCGGGAAAACCAGCACCGATTACACTCTTTCAGTCGATGGGGTTGCACGATGTCACGGGTGATGGACGTGTCGATCTGGTCGGAACCTGGAACTACTTTTATCGCCCGGGCGCACCCACTGGCGGTGTGGTTTTCTATCCCGCACAGAAGTCGCCAGGGCGCTGGCATTTTGGTGACTTGCAGCGGGTGCGTTATCAGGCAGGTACCGAGCTGCGGGACTTTTCCAGCCACTATAACACCACGGCCTGGGCCGATTTCAATCGTGATGGACGGGTTGATTTTGTCTACGCGCGGCCCGGAGCGGACGCGGTTCAATTTTATCTCGACAGTGGAGAGACGGGGCCGCGTGGACAGCCGAGTTACCGTGCCAGCGATGCGGTTCCGGTCGTCGGGTACGACCCGATTCGGGCGGTCGATCTGGATGGCGATGGAGCACTGGACCTGGTGGTCGAGGGGCAGTACATCCGCAATCGCGGTGCGGGGTGGCCATTTCAACCCGACAAGCTGGCGAAGCTCGACGTGGAGAGGGGGAGCTGCTTCTCTGATTTGGATGGGGATGGCAGACCTGATGCGGTTGGCTTGGAGAAGTCCTCGGTGCTGGGTGGAAACCGGTTGGTTTGGCGCCGCAACCAGGGTGGTCATCCCCCCGGATTTTCTGGGTTGCAGCGGCTGCCGGGAGTGGCCCGTGAGGACTGCACGATGGTCGCTGCTGCTCAGGTGGGCAACCAGCAGTTGTTACTCGTGCAGTCACAGTTTCAACAGATCCATATCTATCGATTAACGACGCACACACCTCCAAAATTTGAGTATCGTGGTCGAGCGGAGTCGATGTCTGCCGTTCTGGCCCTGGGTGACCAGGCGTGGCCGTGCCTGTGCGACTGGGATGACGACGGCGACCCTGACTTGTTGATCGGCGATGGCTACGGGCGTCCGCGGATCGTTCGCAACGAGGGCAGCGGTTTGCGGCCGATGTTCGCCGAGGCCCAGCGATTGGTCGCCGCCGGCGCGCCGATTCAGTTGGTACGTCACGAATTATTGGGGCCTCCCCAGAGCGGCCATAACATGGGCTATTCCTATCCCACGTTGATCGATTGGGACGGGGATGGGTTGCGTGACCTGATGTTGCCGAATGAAACGAACCGGTTGTTTTGGTATCGCAACAGCGGGACCCCCAAGCGGCC
>CAZITS010000095.1:0-11599 GCA_964542185.1 uncultured Pirellulaceae bacterium | reverse complement strand
CTTGATTATTGCGGTCGCTGGATTCGGGATCTTGGCTACCTTCTTCATGATCGTCGTTGAAAAGACACGCGATATTGGGATCCTCAAAGCGTTGGGTGCGCCGAGTGGCGGCGTGATGAGTATTTTCTTGAATTACGGATTTGCGCTAGGGGTGGTTGGCGCTATTGCGGGTATGGCCCTGGGGTTAGCGTTTGTGGCCTACATCAATGAAATTGCCGGACTCGTAGAGACGCTCACGGGCCGTGAAGTATTTGATCCTACTGTCTACTACTTCCAACAGATTCCAGTGATCACGGATGTTGCGACTATGTTGTGGGTTGTCTGTGGTGCAGTCTTGATAGCGGTGCTGGCCAGTGTGTTGCCAGCGCTTCGGGCGGCCCGTTTGCACCCAGTGGAGGCCTTGCGCCATGAGTAGTATACCTGTCGGTTATGAACCGCTTATTGCCAGCGCAAGGCAATCATCCAGCCAGCTTACGGCGTTCACGGGGCAGGGGGATGAGCAGCAAGTACCTGCGCGGCCTTACTTGCTTGCGGCCCAGAATGTTGCCAAGAGTTATCAGAAGGGGCGGCTCCAGATTCCAGTATTGAAGGGTGTGAATTTTGGAGTTGAGCCAGGTGAATTTGTCTCCATCATTGGTCAGAGCGGATCCGGTAAAAGCACGCTTTTACATCTGTTAGGGATGCTTGACGTACCCGACGAGGGCGAGATTTGTTTGGGACTGGAACGCATGGACAACGTGTCCGCGAAACGGCGCGATCGTTTCCGAAATGAACAAGTCGGGATGATTTTTCAGTTCTATCACTTGCTTCCCGAATTGACGACACGCGAGAACGTGTTGGCGCCATTGATGATTTCCCAAGGCGTTTTTTCTTATTTGAGGCACCGTCGTCGCAACCGCGAGCGGGCTGACGAACTTCTGGAAGTAGTCGGCTTGTCGCATCGCTTGACACACCGTCCACACGAACTGTCAGGTGGGGAAATGCAAAGAACGGCGGTCGCCAGAGCGTTGATTACACGGCCTCAGTTGCTGCTCGCAGATGAACCGACGGGTAATCTTGATTCTGAAAACAGTGCGGAAATCCTGCAGATTCTGAAGGATTTGAACCGCGAGGAACAGCTCACGATTGTGATGGTGACACATGACCGGGACATTGCCGAGGAAGCTGGTCGCACGGTTTGTTTACGCGAAGGGCTTGTCGACGAGGTAGGACGTGGCATCTTATAATTGGAGGGTCGAGCAGCTCCTGTTTAGTCCCCCGAAGCGAGAACCATGGCCAACCAAGAGCTAGAATCCGCAGCCGACCAGGATGCGAAACCACGTTCCCCACAGATCTACATTAATGGTGAGCTTTTCGATAAGGAAAACGCAAAGGTTAGCGTTTTCGATCACGGCTTGCTGTATGGAGACGGTGTCTTCGAAGGGATGCGCAGCTACGGGGGACGCATCTTTCGTTTAGACGAGCATTTGCAGCGGTTGTGGGAATCGGCAAAAGCGATTTGGCTGGAAATTCCAATGACACCCGAAGCGATCGCAGCTGCGGTCCGGGATACGCTGCGTGTGAATTCTATACAGGACGGTTACGTCCGACTGGTAGTCACTCGCGGTACTGGGACATTGGGTTTGGATCCTAACAAGTGTAGTGATCCTCAAGTGATTATTATTGCAGACCACATAACGCTCTACCCCGATGAGTTCTATGAGTTTGGTCTGGAAATTGTGACGGTGAGTACCAGCCGGAATCATCCAGCAGCTCTCAGTCCGCGAATCAAGTCGCTTAATTATCTCAATAATATTCTGGCTAAGATCGAAGGGCTTCAAGCTGGATGTGTCGAAGCGCTGATGCTTAATCACCGTGGTGAAGTAGCGGAATGCACGGGTGACAATATATTCCTGGTGGCGGGCGGTGAGTTATTGACACCTCCTATCGATGCCGGGATTCTGGAAGGGATTACGCGGGGCGCCGTGATCGAACTTGCGCAGGCCGCTGGTATTACCGTCCGGGAGATTCCACTCACCAAGCACGACGTCTATATCAGCGACGAGTGTTTCTTGACCGGCAGCGCGGCGGAAATTGTCCCTGTTGTGAAGGTTGATAGTCGTCAGATTGGCGACGGCCATCCAGGGGCGTTTACACGGGATCTGACTGCGCAATTTCGTGAGTTAACCCGGAGCTGACAGGGCGACGTCCTCAACAGCCTCGTTTGGCATCGCATGTCGATACCCAGCGGGAGTTCGCTTGCCTAACCCGCAATATCGTGTCAGGCGGCCAGACTCTTTTCAGCCAAGTGCCAGTCTCTCGCTTCACTATGCCACTGGTCGAGATGTACTCAACCGGTGCTTTCTGACAAGCCGGAGGTGATTCATTTGATTGTTGTAGTGGGAACTGCAGTCGGTAACAGAATCGATTGTTACATAACTGCTGTTTAGGCAAAGTTTTGCGCTTAACCTCTGACGTTTGATGACGAATCCCTGCACCGGTCGATAGAATCCGCAGGCCGGTAGAATCCCCAGGTACATATTTTTTGTCCTGTCGATCCGTGTCGCCCGACAATTTGAATATCGAGCTGTGGCTGCCATTGGGTGTGGATGGCTTTTCGATCGCGTTTTCCTAAAGCTGATTTGCGTCGTCACGTTTGCACATCGAAGGAAGGTTAATGGACCGTCAGATAAACCAACCATCTAAAGTGCGGGCGACATTGTATCTACCCCCCGCCGTTTTGGAGGAAGCTCGTAACGCAACAGTGCATTTGGCAGGGTTTCCTGCCAGGATGACGCTTACCAAGCTTGTTGAGGCTGCTTTGCGAAAGGAATTGTTGCGATTGAAGGAAACGTACAATGACGGCCAGGACTTTCCCGAACGAAGCGAAAACTTGAAAGGAGGGCGTCCAATCGCGGCGTGATGGCGACGATGAAAACACCTGTATCCCACCGAAAAAACAGCACGCCCAAAGCCAGTTCGCGACGGAATGAGCAGCGACAACTCCGTAGACGATTGCTCGAACATATTATCCGTCGAGAAGAAGGTCGCGGAAAAACTTGTGAGATTCGTTCGTCATGAGCCGTATTGGCAGAATGCTAACTGGAAGATTGCAGAGTAACGTTACAACAATCGGCGTGTGTGTTGTTGCTCTGTTTGCTTCATTTTGTTCGCAGGTTGCGTGGGGTGATGGTCTGCAGTTATCGGAACCCCGTGTTGCCCGAATCTCGCTGGGACGCCCGACGCCTCATCCCGCGGTCGTTCGGGTGATGGTACCGGAACGAAATGCGACATCACATGGTTCTGGCACGTTGGTTGATACCCATGATCGTTATGGTCTAGTGGTGACGAACTGGCATGTTGTACAAGACGCCACAAGCACGATTATGGTGGTATTTCCCGATGGATTCCAAACCGGTGCACGCGTGCTCAAAACAGATCGTGACTGGGATCTCGCCGCTTTGGCAATCTGGCGACCAAGAGTCCAACCTGTTCCGATCGCCTTGCAACCACCTCAACCAGGTGAAACGCTGACGATTGCCGGCTACGGTTCCGGAAATTACCGCTCTGTGTCCGGACGCTGTACCCAATATGTTTCACCAGGAGGCCAATTGCCGTACGAGATGGTTGAAGTGGCAGTGCGAGCCAGACAGGGAGATTCTGGAGGTCCGATCTTCAATCAAAGAGGAGAAATGGCAGGAGTCCTGTTTGGTTCAGGTTCCGGACGAACCAGCGGTAGTTATGCGGGGCGTGTTCGCCAGTTCCTCTCCACGGTTTGGCCTCCAGCAGAGCTGCCGAATGCAAACCTTGCCGGCCAGGTTGCCCCGGAGAATTCCGGCGCATTGCGAGTCGGTACATCGAGGCAAGTTGTGGGGGCGCAGCAGCAGCAGGTTGGTCGCCCGTTTGTGCCAGTGCCACGTTCTGCAGCGAGTGAGAACTACGAGCAGTCAGCGGAGCTGCCTGCTCGTGGCTTTGCGCAGCTGCCGAGCGCGCCGTCTCGAGTCACTGCGGGCTCCCAAAGCGATACGACTCTTTACGCCAGTCCATCCTGGCAAGCTGATGACCTGGAGCTTGCCAATTCTGGCTTCGGACTTCAAGCCAGCAACACGACACGCCAATTGACATGGCGGAGTATCGCGGGGGAAAGTCTGACAGATCAGGCCAAGACGATTCTCGCTGCAATCGGTGTGGTCGTAGTCCTGGTGCATCTCCTTCGTTTCTTGGGTGGATCCCAATAATGGGTTGCGCACAGTGCAGGGTATTGTCAGTACTGTCTTGTGGCCATAGAAACGTTGGTTGTGTGGTTTGCATCTGAGCCAGACCCGTTAGACTAGCAGGGCTATGAAACCGTTGCCGCCAACCGGGGAGCTTTCCACCCCTATCTCCAGTTTCTTGGATCACTCCGAGAGAGTCTGGTCTGAATACCAGCAACAAGGGCCAAATCGCCTTGCAAGAACCTTGTTTGAAGAGGTGGACGTATCGGCGAACGTGCTGCTGTCACAGATCGAGGTGCTACGAGACCAAGAGCTGGGTCGTGGAAACAGTGATGTGCGGATGTGCGAATGGTATGACCAGCTTGTGGGTGTCATTCGAAATCTCCGAGATTTGGCACAACGTTGCGTTTGCCGTGTAGAGGGCCTGTGTTTCTTTGCGCCTGAAGCGGGTTTGATTCCACGCAGGAACTTGCTCAAAAGTTATGAAGAGGGGCTTGCCTGGTTGCGTCTGCAATTGGTCGGCGCGGATGGTCTTCGTAATGATAAAACACCGTTGGGCCGATTGCAGATTCCGGAGTTTCAGCCGCAACGGTTTCTGCGTAGTGGGCATCTGCAAACCGTGGCTACGGTGCTTCTGCGCGGCAATCGCATGCCCTATACAGCCCGACAACACCAGATTGAATTGGAGGACGGTGACCAGCTAGTGCTCCACGATGATTGCCCATCCGCCTGGCAACCACACCAGCGTGTCGTGTTGTTAGTTCACGGTCTAACCGGATGTCATCTCAGCAGTTACATGGTACGCATCAGTTACAAATTGGCTCAACTCGGGTTGCGAGTGTTTCGCTTGGATATGCGGGGTTCTGGCGCAGGTTTGCATTTGGCTCGTCGTTCGTACAACGCAGGGAGTTCGGCGGATTTGGCCGCCGCCATCGGCTTTATCAATCGTACTTGCCCGCAGTCGCAGCTGGCCGTGGCTGGTTTTTCGCTAGGTGGGAATATTCTTTTGAAATTCCTGGGCGAGCATCGATATCGTGAGGTCGAGTGTGTGACGCGCGCGATTGCAATCAACCCGCCACTCAATCTGATTGACTGTGAGCGAACGATGAGTCGCACTGGGTTTGGTATTTACAGCCGATATTTTGCACAACGATTACACAGCCAATTGCTTGAGCGACAAGCTGCGCAACACGGTGTTGTGTTTCCCGAAGGCTATCGCCGGCCGCGAGGTTTACGTGAGTTCGATGAGCGATATACGGCGCCGGCGGCGGGGTTTGACAATGCAGACCACTATTATCGTTCTAGTAGTTCCGATCAATTTGTGCCCCATATTCAGACTCCGACCCAGATCATTGCATCGCGTGATGATCCGCTGATCCCGATTGACAATCTGTTAAGGCTGAAGTTGCCTGGATTCGTTAATCGACATGTGACGGACCACGGTGGACATTTGGCGTTCGTAGGGCGAGGTCACTGTGATGCTGACCGTTACTGGATTGATTGGCGCGTTGTTGATTGGGTGACTTGGTAACGCCTCTGAGGCGACGGTGGTTTGCGGCGGGGCATCGATGCTGGTGGGCTGCCACGATTTGGTTATAGAAGTACGAGGCATCGCGCATTTCGGTTTTGACATGTGCCCGGGGAATCGTTTCAGGCAGCTGAACGAATGAACCGACATTGGTCTAGATGCTGAGAAGCGGGTGGAGACGGAACTTCTTGCTTGGCGCGTTGTAATGTGAGTGCTAGACTCAGGATAGCTCTCGCAAAGTTCCTGTCTGGAGTGCTTTGCATGTCGATACCAACCTCGCCACGCGGTGAGCCGATCCAGCAGGGAAGGCCGTCGCCAGACGGTACTCGCGACGGTCCGCAACCCGTGGGCCCCCCCAGTTTGCCGATGTCTGCGTCGCAACGTTCTTCGGTGATGCCTGTGATCGACACTCGAGCTACCGCTGATGGGGAAGCACTGCAAACCTCACAGCGACCGCCCTCACAGCCCGTTTCAGGCCCGCAGCCAGGCGGGAATCGCACCCCTGGCGGCACCGCTCCCAATGAAGGCGAGGAAGAGGAAGCTACCACTGACGTCACCCAGGCTGTCATCGAATCTGCCCCGCCGTGGCTGGTGAGCATGGTTGTCCACATGCTCTTGTTGTTGGTCTTGGCGTTCTGGTATTTGGAGCCATGGTTGCCCAACAGGATTGATCTTGATGCGGTTTTCTCCGATGAAGTTGGAATGCAGCTTATTGAAGACACGCTGGAACTGCCTTCACTGGAACCCATCGAAATAACGGACACAGCGGTGTCCATCGATGAAGCTGAGATCGATGATCCACTGGCGGCGGCGCCGGATGTGCCTGTCCAGGTTCCCGAGGCGCTGCGGTCTTCAAGCCCGCAGGAGGCGCCGTCAATTGGGCTTGCGCTCTCAGGGCGGTCGAAGGGACGAAAACAGGTCTTGCTGAACGCCTATGGCGGCACCGAGGTCACCGAGTCTGCGGTGCGAATGGCACTCGAATGGTTGGCACGCAATCAACGGCCTGATGGGTCCTGGAGTCTGATGGGGCCCTATCGGAATGGCCTTCCCAACGAGAATCGCCTGGCGGCAACTTCGATGGCCCTGCTGGCCTTTCAAGGTGCGGGCTATACCGTTGATTCGGGCAAGTATGGAAAACGTGTGGCGCGTGCTTGGGAACATCTATTGCGTGTACAGGATGCGGACGGAAATTTTTTCCAAAATGGTATTTCCAGCCATCGTCTTTACAGTCAGGCGCAGGCGACGATCGCCATTTGTGAGTTGTATGGGATGACGAAAGACGAGGAATTTCGAGAACCGGCGCAACTTGCGATTGACTACGCTCTCAAAGTGCAAGCTCCTGAGGGTGGTTGGCGTTACGTCCCCGGACAGGGAACGGACACTTCGGTGACAGGCTGGTTTGTCATGGGGCTGCAGAGCGCCTTGATGGCTGGATTGGAAGTTCCCAGTCCAGCCCTGGCCCGAATCAGTGAATATCTGGACCTCGTCACGACAGACGGAGGTAGCAACTACGCCTATCGCGTAAATAATGGTGCCAGGATTTCGATGACTGCTGAGGCATTGTTGTGTCGCCAATACCTGGGCTGGGCGAGGGAAGATCCGCGCTTAGCGCGTGGTGTCGATGAGATTCTGCGTAATCCGATCGATTGGGAACGGAGTACAAACGTCTATTACTGGTATTACGCGACGCAGGTGGTACACCATATGGAAGGTAAAGTATGGCAAGAGTGGAACAAGGTCATGCGTGATTCCCTCCCTCGACGTCAGGTGCAGGATGGTCGTGAAAAAGGTAGTTGGGATCCTGCGGGAGACCGCTGGGGTCACCAAGGAGGTCGGCTGTACATGACCTGTTTGTGCACGTACATGCTTGAGGTCTATTACCGCCACCTACCGATTTATAAGTATCGGGTCCAATAGGAAGAAGTCAGTCTTCCGGCAATGCACTGAAGGGCGTTGCCCGGTTGGTACCTGGGGCGTGGTGGCGTTTTTCGCTGGGCTATTCGGCTGGCTTGTTGTGGGAACCAAAACGTTTGTGCGTTGACGATTCCTGGCAGCCCGAATTCGTTTGCCACTGAGTTATTGTATTTGCATGCAGCAAATTCAGGCACGATATCTCAGGCAATCTGGTGCATTGTGCTCGGTGACTCTTGTTGCGATTCCTGATCTCGCCGTAGATTCGCTTGTACGGCAAAATCTTCGCGCTCTGGACTGACCAGATCATAGGCAACGTTTCGTTGCCGCGGTGTGAAGTTGAGTTCGCTGATGGCGTCTCGTATTTGGGCCAGAGTCAGATAGTGCACTGTTCCGGCTTCGGCAACCACGTTCTCTTCGATCATCAGGCTGCCCATATCGTTGGCACCAAACAACATCGCTAGTTGTCCTACTTTCAACCCTTGTGTTACCCAGCTCGATTGAATGTTCGGGAAATTATCGAGGTAAAGGCGTGCGACGGCTTGGGTTTTCAGATATTCGTAGGACCCAGCTGGGGCCACATCTGACATGGCCGTGTGTTCAGGCTGGAACGTCCAGCAGATAAACGCGGTGAATCCACTGGTTTCGTCTTGCAGTTGTCGTAAGCGTTCTAGATGTTCAATTCGTTCATCCAGCGTTTCGATGTGGCCAAACATCATGGTTGCCGTGCTGAGGCCTCCCATCTCGTGCCATACGCGCATGACGTCAAGCCAGTCGTCAGTCATGACTTTACCACGCGTCATTTCACTGCGTACTCGGTCAACCAGAATTTCAGCTCCACCGCCCGGAATACTACCCAAACCAGCTTCTTTGAGCCTTTCCAAGACTACACGGATGGGGAGTTTATTGATCTTCGTAAAATGATGGAGTTCTGGTGGGCTGAACCCATGGATGTTGACTTGAGGGAATTGGCTGCGGATATCGTGCAGCAACTCTTCATACCAGTCCAATCGATATTCCTGATGCAGGCCACCTTGCATCAAGATTTGGTCACCTCCCAAGTCGACCGTCTCTTGGATCTTGTTGAGTAATTCAGGACGCGGCAGGACCCATCCCTCTGAGCTCTTGGGACTACGATAAAAGGCGCAAAAATCACACACAGCTGTGCAGAAATTTGTGTAGTTAATGTTCCTGTCGATGTTGTAGGTGCGAAACTGCTCTGGGTGGAGTCTTCGCGTCACAGCATCCGCTGCGCGTCCTATCGCCGCGAGGTCATGGCAGTGCAGTAGCTCACAGCCTTCTTCGGGTGTAAGTCGTTCGCCATTGACGGCTTTATCAAGAATGCGTGCAACCACTGAATCTCAACTCCATTTTCGCAGGAGCCAGTTCCATTTTGACCGCCTCCTCGTAGAACAAGTGTAAACCCCGTTGCTCACGTTCACCAAGGTAAAAATAGAGATTGTCCCGTAAATAGCGGTGGCAGACGTCGGGTGTCAAACCTACTGCTGCCGCTTCTTCTCGGGCGATTTCCTCGAGGTGACGCAGGCCCCGATTTCGGGATTCTTCAAACGCTGTTTCAAGGGTGCCCAATTCGACTCCTTTGCGAGCTGTCCACATCGCAAATACGAAGGGGAGTTCTGTGCAGCGACACCACTCATCACCCAGGTCCCAGATTTCATCAAACGGGCCTGCCGGGGGATGAATCGCGCGGTCCCCGATGAGCAAAATAGCATCGGCATCCGTTTGGGTAATTTTGGACCCTAAGGGCAACGCTGATAGCTGTGGTTGTATCCCAAACCGTTGTTTTAGAAGGACTCGGACCATTGCAACACTGGTTCTGGAGCCCTCATCAAGGGCAAGTGTGCGTATCCTTGCTGGGGGACATCGACTGAGCAGTTTGACGCTGAGAACTGGCCCGCGACAGGCGATGCATGCATCAGAGACAATGGTGTATTCCGGATTCTGAAAAAACTCAATGGAAGGAATTAATGCTACATCGAGCTCGCCACTTGCCAGCCGCTGCGCCAAACGACTAGGCACATCCAGTATGAGGTCGGCATTCGGCGCCAGTTCCTGAAATTGGAATACCAACGGTTTAGTGTTGAGATAGGACACCGCTCCCACTCGCAAGCGACCGCGGTGACTCAGGTTCTGACTCATATCACAACTCGAAGAGGGTCGCAGGTGAGCAGAAAGTCGATTGGGGTGAAGATATCGCTCGGAACGTTGAGTTAACTACGTTCGCAATCTGGGCAGTGTGACAGTATCAGACGAAGCCCTGTGATGTTGGTTTGATGACGATATCGGAGACATTTGCTCGGGCAGGCAAACCGCAGATGGCGACGACAACTTCTCCGAAGTCTTCTGGCTGCAAAATCTGCATCTTGTGTTCATCGCTGACGGGGTTAGGTCGATTTTCCAGGATGGGTGTGTTTACTTCGCCGGGAAAGACGTTTGTTACTCGGATGCCGTTGTGACAGTCTTCGTTATTGACCGCCGTTCCTAAGGCTGTCATAGCGAATTTGGATGCCGCGTAGGCGACACCGCCCAGGGCTGATGCGCGTACACCGGCAATCGAGTTGACGTTGACAATGACACCATCACGCCGGAGTCGCATCTGAGGCAAGACTGCGTGCATGCAGTTGTAGGCCCCAGTGGCGTTGACTGCGAGCACATGGTCCCACTGCTCCGGTTGCATTTCTGCCATCGTACGTGTCTTGATATTCAGCCCGGCTGAATTGACGAGGATGTCAATTTGTTTCAGTTTTTCAGTGGCCCACGTAAACAGTTGGTTGACGCTATCGCGGTCTGCTACATCCACACTGTGGTAGAGAATTTCCGGGCCCTCGAATGAGGCGATGGCCGATTGCAATACCTCTTCTCGCCGTCCTGCAATGACGACGCGACAGCCATTGGTTGCCAGGGCTTGGGCGATACCCCAGCCAATTCCGGTGCCGCCTCCGGTGATCACTGCGGTTTTGTCTTGAACTGGCATTACAGCCTCTTTTGCTTGGATGTTGAATTTGCTGACAAATGTCTTTGTCGCGGCCGCCTTGGCTATGATTGTACGACGTTGTACATCAACCACTACCGTGGCGGGCACGATGTTCTATTTGTAAGTACTCTGTGGCCGCCTACAAGAGGGCAAATGCTTGCTACGATAACGCAAATCTCAAATAATCAGGTCATTCGGAGCCCGTCTGGACGGCCCTTGGACGCGGCTCGACGATCGACCTCAAGGCTATCAAGCTCACGGAATGAAGATATGTCGCTTGGTGCGAGACAAATAGACTCTACCATCGATGTAGTGACGCCAGAGAATATTGCTTTCCAGTATCAGGCAGCGGGTCCTTTTCGGAGGTTACCTGCCTATTTGATTGATTTTCTGATTCGTCTGGCCGTCGTGGTACTCGTGTTTTGTGCCGGAGCATTTTTTTCGTTCGGCGGGTTAGGCGTTGGTGTCAACATAACAGCATTCTTGGTTCCTTCGTTTTTGCTCAGTTGGTTTGTGATGCAGTGGTTTTATGGGGGCATCTGCGAAACCTTCATGAATGGAAAGACCCCTGGGAAATGGGTGATGGGCATTCGCGTACTGACGACGGACGGACGGCCCATCAATGGGCTACAAGCGGTGCTGAGAAATTTGATGCGTTTTGTAGATCTGATGCCGATGGTGTCGTTGCAGGTGTTTGAGCCATGGGTTGATGCGTCACCTCTGTATGTACTTCCAACCTATCTACTCGGCCTGTCAGTGATGGCCTGCAATTCCAGGTTTCAGCGGTTGGGTGATTTGGTCTGTGGTACGATGGTGATCGTGGAGGAACGCTATTGGTTGACTGGTGTTTCAGAGATTGACGACCCGCTCGTCATCAAGTTGGCGGGCTATTTGCCGGCAGATTTTCAGGTGAGTCGCACACTAGCCCGAACTCTCGCACATTATGTTGAGCGGCGCCGATTCTTCTCGGCC
>CAZITS010000094.1:0-11643 GCA_964542185.1 uncultured Pirellulaceae bacterium | reverse complement strand
CAGCATTGGGACTCCCTGCTGGGCGGTGGCGGCGGACGTGACATCGTTTTGATGATCGATGGTTCGGCCAGTATGGCAGCGGCCACCAAGGGCGTGACATCGATGGCCCGGGCTCGACAGGCCGCCACCAAGATTGTCGAACGGCTCAGTAAAGACGACCGTGTGACCATCATCCGCGTAGGAGCCCGTCCGGAAGAAATCTGCAGCCGCTTCTCCGGCGATGCGCAAGCGCTGACCGCCGAAATTGACCAGCTCAAGTCAGGATCCTCACGCGGCAACCTCTTCGCCGCGCTGACCGACGTGTTCGGTGAAGGTGCCCGGGAGTTGAACAACCCCCGTGTCTATCTGTTAACCGACCTGCAGGCCAGCGACTGGAAGGAATTGAAAGACGGTGTGGCCGATAACCTGGTCCCCGCAGACACCGAAGTGGTGGTCGTCAATATCGGTTCCAACCAGACCATTCCGAATCGCGCTGTCATCGGCAGCAAACCGGAAAAATCACGTGTGCTGGTCGGGCTGCCAATTCATCTCCGCCCCCGTGTCGTCAATCATGCCATGCTGACCGCAGACAACGCGGCAGTCGCAGAAAAAGTCGAAGTGGTCGTGCTGTTAAATGAAAAGGAAATTGCCCGCAAGAGCCTCAGTCTCAAACCGGGTGAAACGAAAGAAACTGAGATCATCTACCGGCCAACTGAGCCAGGGCCTTTACGCGGTCGGTTTGAAATCTCGTCCGATCGATTCACCCACGACGATCGTTTTCGGTTCTCCATGGAGGTCGTTCCCAGAATCAAGATCTTGCTGGTCAATGGAAATCCGTCGGCCAAGCCGCTGGAAAATGAAGGCCTCTACCTGCGGACCGCCATGTATTCTACCGCAGCCCAGAGTGACTCGGCCGAAGACCCGGAAACAACAGGTCCGGCGAGCACCCCCGCTATCCCCTTGCCACAGCAGGAATTGTTGCAGGCATTGGATGTCGTCGATCTACCGGAAGCAAATCTCAACGCCGAAACGTTGCGTGACACCGCCGCCGTCATTCTGGCAAACTGTGGTGCCCTCAACGCCGCGCAGTTTTCCCTGCTAAGCGGCTTCGTGGCCGACGGAGGTGGCTTGCTGATCTTTCCAGGCGATAAAGTCAACCCCGACACCTACAACAAACAGCTCTTCGTCGGGCCCACACTGCCAGAGGAAAA
Source organism: uncultured Pirellulaceae bacterium (assembly GCA_964542185.1). GTDB lineage: Bacteria > Planctomycetota > Planctomycetia > Pirellulales > Pirellulaceae > UBA9264. The sequence continues at coordinate 10,453 of CAZITS010000094.1, read as the reverse complement.
ACTGATGTCCGCCGAACTAGGGGCGATCGTCGGGGATCCAGACAAAGCGGAAACTTTTCAGCGATTTGGTGCCGTTGACCTGGCCCATCCGATCTTCTCGGTGTTTGCCAATGCGGACCAACCCTACATGACACGGATCAATGTCTATCGCCGGTTTCCTTTGACGCTGGCGGAGACCGACGGCAATGCCTGGCCGACTGTGGAATTTTCTGATGGCTCGCCCGCGTTGCTGGAGAGTCGCTTCGGCACTGGACGGGTTCTCGTGAGCGCGTTCCCCCTGAACACGCGCTGGAGCAACCTGCCGATGACCCCCGAATTCGTGCCACTGGTGTTGCGGATGATCAGTCATGTCCGGCGGCCAGACGACCTGGATAGCCCGGCGGTCGTCTCAGCCGGCGGCACCGCAGAATTCACGGTCGCGCCCACCTGGGCACCCGCCAATGGAAAAGTTACCGACATCCGCGGACGGGTTACCCCGGTTAGTTTTCAACGCTCCAACTCCCAGCTCAAAGGCGCGTTTCACGAAACCACGACGACCGGTTACTACACCGTGGAGGTCACTGGTGGAAGAACCGAAGACCCCAAACAAGGAACCGTTTCCTTCGCCGTCAACCTGTCCGAAGACGAATCCAACTTCAGCGGCCTGCAACCTGATCAAATCAAACGCATGCTGCCGTCGGCAGACGTCACCACGATCGACGCTTCTGCTGAAGCACAGCAAGATTACGGCAACATTGGTAATCAGCGGGAAATCTGGCGACCGCTGATCCTGCTCATCCTGGCAATTATTGGAGTTGAGTTCCTGCTCTCCACGCTGGGTGGCCAGCACGTTGACGGGGAGGAACCTCAGACGACAGCCGCCCGCATTCGCCACCTGGCCAGCGGACGCTGGGTCGGCAAGATGACCGGTGCGGGAGTCGAAGAGATCGCCGCGGAAACCGTGGAACCATGAACCGCGCAGCAACGAACAGCAATGGAGTCATTGGGGGAAACCAGGAGCGTCCATGAGACTGCCCTTGAGACCAGTGGACGAGTGGCAGCTGCGAGCAAACAACGAGCGACAACAAAACAGGCAGGTGTAGTGGAAGAGAGTTGGTTGTACTGACATATCGTGGGTCCGCCAGGCACGGAGAAATTGTTGACACCACCCTGGCAGACCTGTCCAATGCAGTGGAAATGACAGGTCGCAGGGATCGGTTTGTGCCACTGGGACGTTCTGGTGTTGTCAGTCGGCAGCGTGAATCGTAGTGGATAAAATACGTTATTCCGGGGAGATGGCAGAACCATGGTAGGACAATCTGCAAACGAGAATTCAGATCAGCAACCGGCCGCAACAGGTGTCCTCGACACGTCCAAAATCACGCAGCTGATTCAACGGACTCGTCTCCTCTTGCGGACAACCTGGCTGGCCACTGGATCCGGGGTGACCCTCGGCTTGCTGCTGGCGACGCTGGTAACCGTCAGCCTCATCGATCTATTGGTCTACACGCTACCACCGTGGCTACGCTTGACCGGCCTGCTGTGCATCGTGATTCCCACGTTGTGGGTCTTTTTTCTCGGAGTTATCCGACCTTTGTGCCGGCGTTTGACCGAGGTCATCGTAGCCCGTCACATCGAACGTGAAATTCCCGGTATCCACAATCGCTTGATCAGTTGTATCGACCTGGCGCGCAACGGCAGCAAGGAAACAGGAGTGCATTCACAGGCATTCCATGTCAGGCTGGTCAACGAGGCGCTCACACGGATTGCGGATTTCAGTCCGCGAAAAGTACTTGACCTGATCAGTTTGCGGAAATCGATCCTCTTCGCGGTGGCGACTACGGTGATCCTGGTCGTCGCGTTTGTCGGTTTTGACGATCGGCTCTCTACAGCCGTTGCGCGTATCGTCTACTTCTATCGCGACATTCCACCTAACTCGGGTGTGGGCTACCAGGTTGTTACCGGCGACCGAGAGCAACCGGGAAACGACGAGACTCTCCGTGGTGAAGACGTCCAATTCACCGTTACCGTGACCAAAGGTGACCTCGGTCTTTTGAAGACCGATGCGTTAACCCTGGAAGTGGAAACCACCGACAAAGACGGCAACCCGACCAGACTGGTGCACGAGTTTCCCGAACTCAAAGAAGTCGATACCACAGAGACGGACCCACCAGCCGCAACCGAGAGCACCACCCGACAGACCAGTTTTTCGCTCGTTGGTATGCAACGCGATTTCCGCTACCGCGTCCGCGGCGGCCAAACCTGGACCCCCCAGTTTCAGGTCACCATGCTGGAAAGACCACGGATCGTCGGTCTGCAAACGGTGCTGCATTACCCGGAATACATGCGGATTGCGGAGCCACGCTATGGCGCTCCCCAAACCAAAGACGTCACCGGACCCAAAGACAGCAAAGTCGAAGTGATCATCGAGGTCGAGGGGGATGTGGCAGATGGAGAGATCGTGCTGCTGGAACCACAGTTGCAGCGGGTGGCCATCACCGACCGCCCCGAACGCGAACGCGTCTGGTTTTCCGATGCGTTACCATCCGGTGCCACCGCCGAAGGCACCTGGCAATGGGACACCAAGACAGCCGATCGACAAGGACATTTTGACGCCCCCGCAGCCGGTCCGCATGCGCACGGTTTCAGTGGTGTACCAGTGGGCTATCAGATTCAGCCCGACGAAGTGTTATTCGCCAAAGTCTGGGTTGTCGCCGGGCAGGTGCCCGAACAAATCATGCTGCAGTGGAACGACGGCGAAAACTGGGAGCATCGCGCGTTCTGGGGCGCGGACAAAATCGCCGAAGGAACCTTGGGCACACCGAGCCGGCACGCGCTCGGTGCACTGCCAGAGACAGGGGGATGGGTCACCCTGGAAGTCCCTGCCGATGCAGTGGGACTCACCGGCAAGCGGATCACAGGCATGCGATTTCGACTTGTCGGAGGCCATTGTATCTGGGGTGCTACCGGAACGCTGCCGCCGACCGATCGGCTGGTGCGCAAACTGGTTCCCACCGAACGATTCCCCGTCAAACAACTAACGCGCAGCGCCGACGATGCGGTCGCCCGCGACGGCGGATCGGCCAACGGATCCGGCAGTTCGGCCCCCGTAACGACCGCCGCCAACATCAAACAGAGTCGCTGGTCCGGTACATTTGACCTGCTCAAAGACGGTTACTACCGCGTGGAATTGCGGAATCAGGCCGGCTATCCGAACCAGAGTATGGAAGAAGGGAAGCTCGATGCAATCGTCGACGAGGCTCCCTGGGTCGAAATCGAGCGACCGGGAATCGACCTGGTAGTCAGTACCCCCGTCAAGGTTCCCATTTTTCTTCGCGCCAGTGACGATTATGGCATTACCCAGATTGAGCTGGCGGTCCAGAAGGGGGAAGAAGAGGCATTCCAGGGTCGACCCGTGGAAAGTTTTGACCAGCCGCCACGTTCCGTGACTCAAGTGGTCACTTTGGATCTGGCCGAAGAAGCTCTGGCCGTCGGTGCCAGCCTGAAGTACCGCATTGTTGTGCGCGACGGCAAAGGTAGTAGTGCCACCTCGCGGGACTACACAATTCGCCTGGCCGATGAGAGCAAGGCCGCGGACAAACAGTTCGAACAATATGAAACCCAGACCGATACCTTTCGAGAAAAACTGGTCAAGTTGATTGCCGAGCAGGACAAGATTCGTGAATCGACAGAACAGTTAGTTGAAAAGTACGAACCGCTCACCGAAAAACTGGAGGCCGCTGCTGCCGAAGCAAAGCAGGACGTTGACCCTGCCGACCCGCAAGCCAAGCCTGCGCCCTTGAAATTGGACGAGGAAACGACCAAACAGCGCGACGAATTACGCGGGGAGCTGACCCAGCTGGCAGCGCAGGAAAACAAGAATGTGGAACTCGGCAAACAAGTGGCCAACGACCTCAAACAACTCGCCGAACAAGCCAACAACCAGGCATTCCTGCCACCGGAAATCACCCGCCAACTGGAAGCCATGCAGGAGGCTTTCGAGGATCTGGCCGTCGAGCCGATGCAGCAGTTAGCCAACCAGGCACAGGCGGCCGCCCAGCCGCAAGAAGAGAATCCGCCCCTGGAAAATATCCAGCAGCAAAGTGAAGAGGTCCAGAAAAACCTGGATGATCTTCAGAATCGTCTGGAAGCGCTCGCCGACGCGCAAACCGAAAGTCGCACCGATGCGGAGACCGCGCTCGCCGATTTGCGTCGCGAACTGATGCAGCAGGACGCCCAACTGACCGCCTCGGATCTGGCCGAGCTGCGTGACTTTCTGGAAGCCAAGCGGGCGGATCTGGACACGTTGCAAGGCAGCCAGGAAGAGTTGCTCGAAGACGCCACGAAAGATCTCTCCGAACGTGGCTTTGAAGCCATTGAGGAGGAACAAACGCAACTCGACGTCGATTCCGACGAAGAACTGGACAGCGTTCGCGACCTGCTTGAACAATTACGGGAGATGAAGGACCCGCCCGAGTTTCCTGGCAGACCCTACGATCCGGAACAGGAAGGTTACAAAGTCCCTCCCAAAGAACAGGATACCGCCGAGCCGGAAGACGGCAAGAAACAGGCTGAGCAGGCCCCCGAACCAGATGGAGAAGCAGGCGAAGGTGAGACCGAAGAGGAAGATCCCGAATTGTTCCTGCCGGCACTAGGTGGTCCGGTTCCCGAGATGGACGAACGGTTTGCTGACAAACTGCGTGATCTGAAAGAGCAAGTCAAACAGGCTGATGAACGGCAAGCGGACAAAGAGGGCCGCAAAGAGATGCGGTCGCGTCAAGTGGACCGCGTCGAAGAACTCGACCAGGCCCAACGGGCACTCGGTGCCGACAAAAATTCGCTCGAGAAACTGCTTGAACAACTGGAGAACCTGGCGAACCAGTCGGACCAGTCGATGTCCCCCAGCCAGCTGGACCAGCTGGACCAGAAGATGCAGGAACAGATGCAGTCCGATGCGATGCAAGCAGCGCGGGAGATGATGCAACGACTCCAGCAAATGCTCGGTCAGGCGGGCGCCCCCCAGGATCAGCCGCCCGAGGGCCAACAGCCGCCACAGTCGGCACCGCCACCACCGCCCAGTACGCTGAGCGAAGCGGCCAACGCAACGGCCGTCGTCGACCAGATCGTCGAAGAACTGGGGGACTTTGACGCCGGCACACGTACGGTGATCATCGGTATGCAAAAACGTCAGCGTGAAGACTTGCTGCAAAGCCTCAAAAGCAAGGGCCCCGAAGGCTATCGCGCCTTTGTCAGAGAGTATTTCCGCAAACTCGCCAAGGTCAAAGGCGAGCCAACAGGCAAGTAAACAGGCGTCCCTGGGTCCGCCGGACTGGAAAACCGGCGCCAGTAGCAGAATGGAAATTCGATGGAAAGTTTTCTACGCTCAATTGGCATCGCGGACGAAGTGGTCAACAACCTCGACCAGGTGACGATCACCGTCCAGCGCCCCGTGGTGTTGTGGGTAGGTTTGATTCTGTTGTTTCCCCTTGGCTATTTCATCTACCGGCGGCAGCGCGAGAACCTCAGTACCATCCCGAAAAAATACCGGGTGGCCTTGAGCGCCACGCGCATCCTGATTCTGGCCATCCTGATAGGGGTGCTGGCGGGACCTTACCTCGAACTCGACCATCGTGAGAAACGCAAGCCTATCCTGGCGGTGCTGCTAGACCACTCCCAGAGCATGCGACTGCCGGCGGGCCCGTTCATCTCCAACGATGAACTGCTGAAAGTGGCCGCCGCCGCGGGCTACGACACCAGCGCAGGAAGCGTCGCGCCCGATGCGCGCAAAGCGCTCAATCGGATTGCCCGTTCTGAGCTGGCAACCTCGGTGATCGAAACCAGTAAACCGGGGTGGATCGAACCCCTGCAAGAGGATTTTGAAGTTCGCTACTACGGGTTTTCACGCCAGGTAACTCCCGTCTCCATCACGACTGGGGACGACCAGGCCGGGGATGCTGGCAGCACCTCCGGTGGCAATGCATCCCATCTGGGAGACGCCATTTTCCACGTGCTCGACGAGGCTCAGGGACAGTACGTTTCAGGAATGCTCTTGCTCTCCGATGGCCAGAATACGGGTGGGCGGTCACCTTCACTGGCGGCCCGCGCCGCGGCATCCGCCGAGAGCCGTATTTTTGTCGTCCCGCTGGGATCGAGTCAGCCGATGCAGGACGTATCGATCGTCGATGTCTACACCAGTGGCCAGGTCGCCGTCGGCGATATGGTCAGTGTCCATGTCACACTGGCATCCCAGGGTTTTGACAACCGTCCCGTCACTGTGGAATTGAAGGAAGGTGACGAAGTCCTGGCCAGCAAACAGGCCTTGGTTCGCGACAGGGAACATCAGCACCTGGAATTGACCTTTGAAGCCAAGCAGGCGGGAGAGCGTCTGCTGACAGTTCACGTACCACCACTGAAAGAGGAAACCGAAGCCCTGCAGGCCAACAACACGGATTCCGCGTTCGTGCAAATTAGCGAAGAGAAGCTGCGTGTGCTGCTGATCGACGGACTGCCCCGGTGGGATTTTCGCTTCATCAAGAACGCCATCCGCCGGGACAACGGACTGGCAGGCCGGACAGCCGATCAACCCGATATCGTCGTGGAAACTGAATGGCGGCGACTTCCTGAACCGGCCCGCGCTGCCGCGCTGCCGCGCACTCTGGAAGAACTGGCAGAATACCACACCGTCATGGTCGGTGACGCGACGCCCGAATTGCTGACACCCGAATTCTGCGAACTCCTGGCCCAGGGAGTAGAAGAAAAGGGAGTCGGGCTGATTGTCTCCGCTGGCACCGAAGCGATGCCGCATCGGTTCGGACCGGTTCTACACAAGCTGCTGCCGGTCGTGCTGAACCCGGGCGACAAAGGCATCGAAGCAGTCGCCCGCAACGAGTACGGTGGATTCCAACTGGAAGTCAGTCCCGCAGGTATCATCCACGAGACGATGCGGCTGTACGACGATCCGGGACGCAACCAGAAAGTCTGGGGGGATATGCCAGGCTATTTCTGGTGCGCGGCGGTCGAACGACTCAAGCCGGCAGCTACCGCGCTCGCCTACAACCCACTGCGTGAAGGAGGCGGAATCCGCGAAATGCCGCTGATTGCCTGGCATTATGAAGGTAGCGGCAAGGTGATGTTTGTGGGAACCGACTCGACCTGGATGTGGCGTCAGAATGTGGGCGATCGTTTCTTCTACAAGTTCTGGGGACAATCCATTCGTTTCGTGAGTCGTAAAAACGAAGACGAGGGCCAGAAAACCCAGTTCCGGGTACGGCCGGTTCGCGCCCAGCCTGGCGAAGAAGCACAACTCGAGTTACTGGCGTACACGGCCCAGGGACGCCCCCTGGAAGACCCCACCCAATCCGTCGTGCTGCTCAGTCCGGGAACGCGGGAAACTCTCACCCTGCAAGCCGACCCCAATGAAAAGGGACGTTACACGGGAGCCTTTACGCCGACAGAAGCCGGCAAACACCTCCTGGTTTTCGATCCCCGGAATGGCGCGGAACCTGTCGAGACTTCTCTGCAAGTTCTGATCGCGCCCGAGGAGTACCGCAATCCCAACATGAACCGTCCCCAGCTGGAGCTCTTGGCCAATACCACGGGCGGACGCGTCGTGGACCTCGACGAGCTGGATACGGTTCCCGACCAATTGGAAAATCGTGCTCCCGAAGAACGCCAATTACATCGGGAAGCCACACTCTGGGACAACTGGCTGATTCTTTTGATCCTGGTCTTGACCTACACGCTGGATGTGGGCATTCGACGTTTGATGGGACTTTCGTAATGGATTCGAAAACCGACAAGAAACACCCGGCACCAACCGAACGCAGCCGCGCCAGCGGACGCCCTCTCAGGCTGGCGGGACTGGCGTGTCTGACTGCCCTCGCCGTCGGCATCGCCGTACCACGCCCCGGCCTGCGGGAGCCTGTGCAGGCCCAGCAGAAAGAAACCTCCGGGAAATCCAGTTCAGCGGAACTGCTCACTGAAACCGAAGTCGTCAACCGCGTCCGTGGATCGGTCACAAAATCGTTGGAATACCTGGCGATCCAACAGCGCCCTGACGGCGCCTGGGACGGAAATAACGCCCCCAACGCTCTGGCTCTGCTGGCGTTTATGGGAGCCGGGCACGTCCCTGGTCGTGGTCCCTACCGCGACGTCCTGGAAAAAGGAAAACGATTTATCTTGCGCACCCAGAATGAACAGGGGGTCTTTGTCCCCCAGCGCAACGCCGGGTCCGGTCCCATGTACCAGCAGGGTTTGGCAACGCTGGCCATGGCAGAACTTTACGGCATGGACCCGGATCCAGAACTGGAAACCAAGCTCCGCAAGGCGGTCGATCTCTTGATTCGCTGCCAGTCTCCCAAAGGAGGTTGGCGCTATCAACCCAATCCCAGCGACCAGGATCTGAGTGTGACCGTGATGCAGATCATGGCCCTCCGGGCTGCCAACAATGCCGAGATTCCGGTCCCCTCCGCGACGATCGAAAAAGCCGTCAACTACGTCCGCTCCTGTGCCGACCCCAAGGGTGGGTACGGCTATCAGGGCCCCAGTCGCAAGCCCCCCACGTCTGCCGCAGGAATCGTGTCGCTCCAGTTATTGGGGTATTACGACGACCCCACCGTCACCAAGGGACTGGAGTACCTCTCCACGTTACCCGTCGAGTGGGGCACGGGCGGCAGCATCACGTACTGGTATTACTTTCACTATTACGCGATTCAAGCAAACTACCAGGCCGGTGGCCAGCGGTGGGCCGATTGGCATCCGCGGATTCGTGAGCTGTTACTGGAAAAACAGAATGACGATGGCAGCTGGGATCTGCCGGGCGGTTCTGAAGGAGCCAACGTCGTCGGCGTGAACAAAGTCTACTGGACCAGCATGGCCACTCTGGTGCTGGAAATCTACATGCACTTTCTGCCAGCCTATCAAAGGTAACAGATATGCGCCATCACCCACGTCACCTGGCCCATCTCACTCTCCTGGTCGGCAGCTTTACCTTTATCTTGTCCTCTGTACTGCTCTCTCCCATCGCGCAAAGTGCCCCACCTGGCAAACGAGGCACCATTCGCGGGCAGCTCGCCGCAGCCGACAGTGCAGGCAAAGTCGTGGCCTTGCACCGCGCTTCGGGCAAAACGTTTCCCGGCAAAGTCGATTCGCAAACCGGCTCTTTCTCGATTGAGCAATTACCTTTCAAAGGTCTTTATGACTGCCGCGTCGAATTTGCCGCCAGCCGACTGGAAGGCATTAACCTGAAGGTGCCCCGTTCCGACTATGTGGAAGAACAACCGCTCTCGGAAGAAGACCTGGAAACGATCAAGGCCAAAGTCCGTCGCATGAATAAATTCGAAGATGTCGTAGAGATCAAAACGATCTCTGGAAATATCCAACATGCTGCGATCTTGTTGAACAAACTCAGAACCCGGCCTTTTTTCGGGTCCAAACCGGGTGAAGTTGTCTGGCGTTCCGAACTCTGGCACTTCGAACGGCCAGAAGAGACCTGGGTCAAAGTTCAGGATGAACTCTTCGTTGTGCTCTATCGCCAACGAATGCAACACGTCGACTACCGGAAACAGTCGGTCACCTTCGATGCCGCGCTGGGTGGCATCCGCCTGACCCGAGAAACACCGGAATACGACCTGGGACGCATTGAACTGCCCCGCCCCCAACCTGGTGTGCATTTCCGTAACGGCACTACAGACACTCGCCGCAAGACCAAGAATGCGGTTCGAACTACGGACAATTAGCCCGCTGTAACCCACCTCTTGCCAAGGAGAACTTTGCCATGTCCATTCCCCTGATCTGGCAATCGAGTCGCTCGCAGCGGCCTCTCGCGCTGCTCCTGCTCCTGGTGATGCCCGTGGCACTGCTTGCCCAACGTCGGGTGGGTACGATTGGACCACCTCCACGCAAGAATCCCCAGCGGCAGACCTCGGCCGAAGGTTTTCCGCCGCTGCCCTTGCCGGTCACACCACTCCGCCGTAGCGAGCCGAAAGCCGAACCGGCGCCACCGCTCTTTATGGCCAAGTTGATCTACGGTAAAGACCAGGACTATATGCCTAATCCGGGTGATGTCGACAACTTGATGCGACATGCACGATATGAGTTGGGACTCTGGTACGGCTGGAAGGTACTTGATCTGGAAGAACTGGTAACTGCGCACCGCACCGGTAAACACTCCAAGTTGCCAATGCTCTACCTGACCGGCTATCAACCCTTCACTCTCAGCGATTCGCAGCGCGATGCATTGCGTCAGTATCTACTGGATGGGGGCACACTGCTGGGCGACGCGACCCTTGGCAGCCCGGCCTTTACCACTTCCTTTCGGGCTGAAGTCCGCAAGATGTTTCCGGATCGTGCGCTCGATATCCTGCAAATCGATCACCCGATTTTTCGCGCGTACCGAGCCTACACGAACGTCCATTATTTCGACGTCGACGAGGGGATAGAATTCCAGACGCAGGGCCCACCGGAACTCCTGGGA
>CAZITS010000093.1:0-11755 GCA_964542185.1 uncultured Pirellulaceae bacterium | reverse complement strand
CACCCACAACTGGTGCCGGTCAACGTGTACAACCACTCCCGGATCCACGGGCTCTTCCCTCCCCTGCTCCACCGCAACTTGATGCAAAATCAAGCGGGAAGTCTGTTCCCCTTGAGGCAAAAACGTAAAACTTCCAGGCCACGGCTTCAGCGCTCTGACCTGGTTATAAATCCGCTCGGCAGGCTGCTGCCAGTCAACCAGGCCATCCGTCTTCTTCAGTCGAGGGGCGCGGCTCGCCAACGCATTATCCTGCTGTACTCCCAGCGGGCCAATCCCGTCCCAGTGTTCCAGTTGGCGGAGTGCATCCTCCAGACAGGCAGCACCCCGGTCAGCCAGCCTCGCCTCCAATGATACGGCGTCTTCCGCATCACCGATCGTCACTGGGCAAACTGCCACAACAGGGCCCGCGTCCAGTCGTGGGGTCATATGGATCGCGGTCACGCCAGTCTCCCGGTCGCCATTCCAAATCGCGTAGTTGACTGGAGCCGCTCCCCGGTATTGGGGCAGCAGTGACCCGTGCAAGTTGATACCGCCCAGCGGAGCGATGCCCAGTGACTCGCGAGACAGGATCTGACCAAAATCGCAAACGACAAGTAAATCGGGAGAGAGCGCCTGCAAATTGGCATGGAAGTCGGTGGCATTGACATCGGGTGGCATCAACACGGGAAGGCCCTGCTTCACCGCGACTTCGCGGACAGGACTGACTGGCGGCTGCGAACGCCGTCGCGTGGGGGGCACAGGCCTGGTCACTAGCGCCAGCACGTCATGCGCTGAACCTAACAACCATTGGAATGCGGGTACCGCAAAAGGCCCCGTTCCCATCATGATCACTCGCACAAGTCACCTGTGTTTTACCAGCGGGAATTTTGTCTGCCTCAACAATACTTCACTTGCAACTCTAGCAATCGTGCCTGAACCTGATCGTCAGGCGGAATTTCCCCAGCCTCTCGCAGCTGCTGGAATTCGGTCTCAAAGGCAGCCAGGCCCGCTTCCAACTCATCTTGCGCCTCACTGTCCATACGATCGATAAACAAGGTCCCATCGAGATGGTCCAGTTCATGTTGCACAACGCGGGCTGGCAACCCGTCCAGATCGGCCACAATATGCGCGCCCGAAAGTCCGTACGCTTCCACCCGAACCTTCCGCGGCCGCCGCACCGGTCCATACAGGCCAGGTAAACTCAGGCAACCTTCCTCCTGCTCTGCATGATCTTGCGGATGGCTGATCACTGGATTGATGAACACCTGTTCGGTTTCAGCCTCATGTTCCGCCGAAAGATTAACCACAAACAACCGTAACGGCAGGTCAACCTGGTTCGCAGCTAACCCGATTCCCTGCGCCTCGTACATCAATTCGAACATCGTGCGAATGGATTCGCGGAGCTCCGCGTCCACGCGCCTGACCGGCTGCGATTTGTGGCGCAACGTCGGATGGGGGTACTTCACGATCTGCAAAAACAGCTCCTCATTAAGAAAACCTCTTCATCCAGAAACCACCGAAAACTACCCCCCGCAAACGGTCACGAAAGAACTCACGGACAGTCGTCTCGGTCATTTTCGCCTGAAAAGCTCCGAAACGGGCGGCTCCCCGGAACGATGCTTTAGACGTAAGCCTCTTCTACATATAAACTTACATCACTTTCATTAAGATCGCCACAACGGGCATCACTGAAACCTTCGGAGTTGATTTCAGAGACCCCCCCTGCCACGTCGATGAGATAACCTTCTCAGTACCGAAAAAAAAAGTAAATCGATTGACACGGGTTATCGTTGAGCTAGAATCAGCGAAAGCGCTCGGCAATTTGGGCGCTTTTCTCATCAGAGTTTCACGTTATTTTTCATGTTTCTTTTTTATCGTTCTGGGAGGTCCTTCACAATGCGGTCTAGTCACAGACGCCACCGAGGGTTCACGCTGGTTGAACTCCTAGTGGTCATCGCGATCATCGGTATTTTGATCGCGCTACTCTTACCAGCGGTTCAGATGGCGCGTGAAGCTGCCAGGCGCGCCCAATGTAACAACCACTTGAAACAACTCGTGCTGGCATCGCACAACTATCACGACACCTACAAGCGTCTGCCGATCATGATCGCTTGGAGCCCGTGGAACAACTTTGACGGTGGTTTCGCCGACAAAGTTGCGCTGCTGCCGTATCTCGAACTGGATACGTTCTATGACCGGACGATCTTCGATCCGTTCAAGCAGCTGCCCGCTGGTGGCAACCAGAACACGGCAGTCTGGCAAGACTGGTCGCAGGCGTTGAACGATCGAGACCTCACCCAGGAATTCAATCGTCTGGGAACAGGTTCTGCGTACGATCCCGGTGGGTGGAATTGGAGTAACAATAACGCCAACCGTCGTACCCAGTCGATCAAGATCCCGATTTTCAACTGCCCCTCGCAGCCTTACGAAAACTTCGGTGGTCGTGGTCAGTTCACGTATGCCACGAATCACGGTACGGCTCACTCGCCTCCGCACGGTGACCCGAAGACGGGTGCCGGTGGTTCCAGTGCTCGAATGGACTGGGGACGCCACAATGGTATCGCCGCGTTCTTCGGCCCGAACCCCAATAGCTGGTGCCGCAGTAGTATGCCCGTGCGACTCTCGACCATTACCGATGGTACGAGTAACACAGCTGCCTACTCGGAGTTTGTCGTCGATACCTGGAAGGAAGCGGAAAAAACCGAATCCACCCAGTACGACTGGCCGCGTGGTAAGAACATGGTTCACTCCTGGACCGGTGGTTCGAACACGGCCCGACATCGTATTTACTGCATCAACGTCCGCATCAGAAACGGTCACCTGAGCTGGCGGCAAGAAATGCGTGGTCGCTCTTGGGCCTGGTCCTTCATGGGAACTGGCTCGGCTTATGCTCACACGATGCTGCCGAACGAAACTCCCTGTCACTCTTATACGAATGACTGGGAAGGCACCAACATGATGAGCGCAACCAGCAAACACCCCGGTGGTGTTAATGTTGCCCGTGCGGACGGTTCCGTTGGATTCGTCCAGGAAAACGTTGACGCTCAAGTGTGGTGGGCCCTGGGTTCACGTGATGGTAACGAAACTACAGCGGACTCCGGTGCTCAATGAGCAAACTGGTGTTCGCCACGGCCATTATGCTGGTCTTGATGCATAGTGGTTGTAGTCGAAATGAAGAAACAGCCGGTGCCCCTGGGGTGCCGGCTGTTTCTCCTTCTACTGAGCTCGCCAACCGGGATACGGCAGTTAAGCCTGCTGCTCCCCAGCTCGCGATCCCCCCCCGCTTTGTCGATATTGCCCAATCACGGGGGATTGACTTCACCTACTTCAACGATGAAGTCCCGGACCGGTTCTATATTCCCGAGATCCAGGGTGGCGGCGTCGCCTGGGTCGATTTTGACTCCGACGGCTGGCTCGATCTGTACCTGATCAACGGCTGCCGACTCGTCGAATCCGAACCCAATCAAAGCGAATTTGAAAATCGGCTCTTCCGCAACTTGGGAAACGGCCGTTTCGCCGATGTCACCCGATCCGCAGCGGCCGCGGACACCCGCTTTGGACACGGTGTCGCGGTCGGAGACTTTGATGCCGACGGTTTTTTCGACCTGTACGTATCGAACTATGGTGAAAATGCTCTCCTGCGAAATAACGGAGACGGCACCTTTGAACACGTGGAAAATCATGCGGGAGTCGCAGATCCGCTGTGGGGAACGAGCACGCTATGGGTCGACGCCAACGCGGATGGGCTGCTTGACTTGTATGTTGCCAACTACACGGATTGGGATCCGGCACAGCACGAATTATGCCTGTATGACAAGTCCTTCGGTTATTGCGGCCCACGCGACTACAACGCGCAGCCAGACCGCTTCTTCCTGAACCAAGGTGATGGCACTTTCGTCGATGCCGCGCAAACACTAGGCCTGTCAGCACCCAAAGGCAAAGCGTTGGGAGTTGTCGCACTCGATCTTGACAATGATGTCAAGCCAGAGATTTATGTCGCCAACGATATGTGCGCAAATTTTCTCTTCACGCAAAGCCGTCCATCCATCGCCAAACTCGTCGAATCAGACAATGACCATCTGTTCCTGAACCTGGCCTCGGTTGCCGGATGTGCCGTCAGTGAACGCGGCCTTGAAGAAGCCAGCATGGGGATTGCCTGTGGAGACTTCGATCGCAACGGGTTCAATGACATTTATCTGACCCACTTTCACCAACAAAAAGGGACACTCTACCAAAACCAGGGCAATGGCCTGCAGTTCCTCGACGCCAGTCGGCGCACCAGGATCGCACGGCATACTTACGATACCCTGGGGTTTGGCACGATTGCGTTCGACTACGACCGCGACGGCGCACTCGATCTGTTCATGACCAATGGTCATGTACTTGGCTCGCAACACGAAATTTCCTGGATGCGCCCACAGTTATTGCAGAATGAAGGTGCCGGAAATTTCGTTGACGTTTCCTCGGCATGCGGGCCGTATTTCGAGAGGCGTCTGCTGGGCCGAGCAGCCGCGGGAGGGGATTTCGACAACGATGGTGACCTCGATCTGGCGATCAGCCATCTCAAAGATCCATTCGGACTCCTGGAAAATCGCACAGAAACCGGACGCTCCTTCCTGGGACTGGAATTGGCAACAGCCAACCGTATTCCCCCCATCGGTGGTCGTGTGATCGTCCACCACGCGGGCCAAAAGCAAATGCTCCCGATGATGGCCGGAGGCAGCTATCTGTCTTCCTCTGATCAACGGTTGCTATTTGGCCTGGACAAAAAAGCCTCAGACGTCACGGTGGAAATTCACTGGCCCTCCGGACGGGTCGACAAGCTGGTCGACCTGGAGCCGAACTGCTATTGGCTGGTTCGTGAGGGTCAGCCAGCCGTACGCACCACTACAGCAAAATGATGGCTCTCGCGATGTTACCAGGCAAGTTCACTTAGCATCTTCTTTAGCGCGGAAATCACTGTGCGTCTGGCAAGACAAGCTCGCCGAGTCTTCACAGCCGTGCTGACCGTGTTCACGGGAGCCATGCTGTACTGGCTGCTTGCCGGTCGCAACGGCCAACTCCCTGAAACTCCTGATTCGACCACCAATTCCGGGGCTGGTCAACACACAATCAGTGCCTCCGCTCCGTCAATCCCACCGGTCTTCACCAACGTCGCGCGCGCATCTGGGATTGACTTCACCTACCACAATGATGCGGTCCCCGGTCGCTTTTACCTCCCTGAGGTGATGGGAGGTGGAGCCGGCTGGATCGACTACGACCAGGACGGGAAGCTCGATCTCTACCTGGTCAATGGTTGTCGTCTGGAGGAAGACCCCTACGCTTCCACCAACCAGCACCAAAACAGACTCTACCGGAATCTGGGGCAGGGACGCTTTGAAGATGCCACATTTGCTTCCTCGACGGGCGACCGTCAGTTCGGGCACGGCTGTGCAGTCGGCGACTATGACGTCGACGGGTTTCCGGACTTGTACATCAGCAATTTTGGACGTAACACGCTGCTACATAACAATGGTGACGGTACCTACGAAGACATCACGCAGCAGGCCCGCATCGACGATCGGTTCTGGAGCTTCAGTTGCATCTGGATCGACGTCGATCACGATAAGGATATCGATCTCTATGTCACAAACTATTTGGATTGGGATTTTGCCAATTCACAAGTCTGTGAACGAGACGGCGTTGTGGGCTACTGCGGCCCTGGCAAGTACCGTGGCCTGGCCGATCAGGTATACCTCAATCAAGGAAACGGCACTTTCCAGGAAGCGGCAAGTCGACTTGGCATCACGGGAATACACCCGAAAGGCTTGGGGGTCGCCGGGATGGATCTGGATAACGATCTCCGCCCGGAAATCTACGTGGCCAACGACGAGTCGGCTAATTTTCTGTTTACGACGACCGCTTCTGAGCACGCTGACGATGGCAAACGGCTCCGCTACCAGAATCGGGCACGCGAAACGGGCTGTGCGTTGAGCGGAGACGGATTCACCGAAGCGAGCATGGGCATCGTCTGCTTGGATTACAACCATGACACCCATCTGGATCTGTTCCTGACCCATTTCTTTGAACAAAAAAACACGCTCTATGCGGGGCAGCCCAAGCTCCGCTTCTCAGACGTCAGCCAGCAGTCAGGCGTCGTCGAGCCAAGCTGGCAGCGGCTGGGATTCGGGACCGTTGCCTTAGACTACGACCGCGACAGTTGGCAGGACCTGGCCGTTGCCAATGGGCACGTTCTGGGACCCAATTGTCCACCGTACGCCATGCGACCTCAACTACTGAAAAACAGAGGGGGACATTTTGAAGACGTCTCCGCCGACGCAGGATCCTATTTCTCTCAAGATTGGTTAGGGCGGGGGATGGCGGCAGCCGATTTTGACAACGATGGGGATGTTGACCTGCTGATCAGCCACCTGGAGCAACCCGTTGCCTTGCTGCGCAATGACACAGCTGCCCCCCATCACTTCGTCGGAATTGAACTCCAAACTGCCAACCGGATTCCCGCGGTTGGGGGCCGTATCGTTGTCCAGTTACCGCACACCTCGCTCGTGTTTCCGATTGTCACCGGCGGCAGCTATCTCTCCACAAATGACCCGCGGCAACTGTGCGGACTGGGGAAGCATGACGGGCCCGTCAGAGTGAAAATTTTCTGGCCTTCCGGATATGTCCAGAACTGCGAGCTGGGCGTTGGCCAATACTGGCTTATAATGGAGAGACGACCACCTCAATCGGTGTCTGATTCATGAGAAACTTGCTACGGTGGGCTACCCTTGTCCTGGCTGCGGCGTTTGCCAGTGGATGTGGAGAGACTACGGATCCGGAGTCTCAATCATCCCCGGTCTCTATCCTTCCCGGAGAGACCATCGACCAAAACAAGGGAGGCGGATTTGGCTTGCGAAATGACGATTCGTCAGCGGCTGGACCCAGCGGGTCCCAACCGTCTCCAGCTCCCGACGTCACGCCACGTTTCATCAATGTGGCACAAGCGGCCGGCATCGATTTTCTCTACCAGAACGATCAACAACCGGGGCGATTCTTCCTGCCTGAGATCATGGGTGGTGGTGTGGGTTGGTTTGATTTCGATAACGATGGCTGGCTGGACATGTACCTCATGGACGGTGGCTTGCTCGCAGATCCCGAGCAGCAAGCCCAAAGCCCGGGAAATCGACTCTATCGAAATCAGGGCGGCCGCTTTGAAGAGATCTCTGCTCTGTCCAACGCAGCGCATCGCGGCTACGGCCACGGGTGCTTCGTTGGCGATTATGACGGCGATGGGTTTGACGATCTCTATCTGACCAATTTCGGCGCCAATGCTTTGCTCCGAAATAATGGCGATGGAACTCTGGAACCGGTAACACGCGAAGCAGGAGTGGAAGATCCTGTCTGGAGTTTCGGGGCAACCTGGTTCGACGTCGATGGCGATGACGATCTCGATCTTTTCGTCGCAGACTACATCACCTGGTCGATCAAGGGAAACAAGGTCTGTGATATGGCGAAAATCCACATCTACTGTGGCCCGGGTGAATATGAAGGAGTCCCGGATAAATTATTTGTCAATCAAGGCGATGGGACATTCGTCGAATCCGCTATTCCATGGGGGCTACAGCGCGACAAAGGGAAGGGGCTGGCGGTGACTGCGGTTGATCTCGACCAGGACCTTAAGGCCGAAGTCTATGTGGCCAACGATATGACGGAAAACTTTCTGTTCACGCAAAGCCGGCCTCCATTTGCCGACGCAGCGCAAAACGACGCAGCGCAAAACGACGCGAAGCCGTTCATCAATGTTGGTGCTGCGTCGGGTGCTGCGTTCAGTGATGTCGGCTACCTGGAGGCAAGCATGGGTATCGCAGTCGGAGACTTCGATCGCGACAGTCACTTCGATTTATTTCTCACCCATTTCCACCTTGCCAAGAACACACTTTACCAGAACCTCGGCGGCCTTCGATTCGTAGATAACAGCAAGCGGACGCGGGTCGCCATCCATAGCATGGAGACACTAGGGTTTGGAACCACAGCGTTTGACTACGACCGCGATGGCTGGCTGGATCTGATCGTTGCCAACGGCCATGTGTTTGGGCCAGAGCATCAACCCAGCGCGATGCGACCGCAACTGCTGCGCAATACAACGAAGGGGCGTTTTGATGATGTCAGCGATCATGCCGGAGCCTATTTTCAGGAACTCTGGCTCGGTCGAGGACTCGGTTCCGCCGACTTTGACAATGATGGAGATCTCGACTTCGCGATCACACACCTCGATCGACCTGTGAGCTTGCTGCAGAACGAAACTATCACGACACGCGCGTTTTTGGGCCTGATGTTGCGGACCACCTCACGAGTCCCACCGGTGGGAGGCCGTGTTCTGTTGAAAACACCGCAGCTCGAACAGTGGACCCCGATCATTGCGGGAGGCACCTATCTCTGCAGTAACGACGACCGCTTGCTATTCGGTGTCGACCCGACTGCAGGTCCTGTCAGCGTGCAAATTCACTGGCCGTCCGGTCGCGTCGACAACTTTGCCAATCTCGAACTCAATCGCTATTGGCTGATCCACGAGGGGCAAATGCCCATCCCATTATCGGATCCGCCATGAGCCTCTTCCACACACCGATCACGCCATCGACGCGCCGTCCAGCGCCGGCCCATCCGTTACCGCCTGCACCGAGCAGTACGATGCCGAGCAGCTCAACATTTATCGAGAGGTCCACCCCGCGATGGCTGGCGAAGCGCCCGTGGATCACGTGCTTGCTGGTAGCCTTGCTAGGTAATCTGTGCGGTTGCAACCGTGACCCGGAAACGGTGGACGATGTGTTCACGAACCTGTCACCTGCTGAGTTTGAAGAACTCAGAAATTCAACACCTCCCAAGGAAAGACCCAAACCGCCGGGACCAGAACTCTCCATTGCGCCTCAGTTTGTCGACATCGCCAGCGAAGCTGGTATCCAATTCCAATATTTCAACGACGAAGTGGAGGGACGTTTCTTTCTCCCGGAATCAATGGGGGGCGGAGCGGCATGGGTCGACTACGACGGCGATGGCTGTCTGGATTTGTACCTCGTCAACGGCAGCAGCCTGCAAGGCCCCGGGTCGCAGTCGGGAGAAGTTGTCAACCATCTGTTCCGTAATCTGGGGCAGCAGCAATTCGAAGAGGTCGGTGTCGCCGCCAATGGCCACCACAAAGGGTACGGCCACGCTGTTGCCGTAGGAGACTTTGACGCCGACGGCTTTCCCGACCTTTACTTGACCAATTTTGGCGCCAATACACTGCTTCACAACAACGGCGACGGCACGTTTGACGATGTGACGGATACCGCTGGTGTCGGTGACCCGTTGTGGGGATTTGGCGGGGTCTGGTTCGACATCGATGGCGACCGCGATCTTGACTTGTTTGTCGTCAACTACATCGATTGGTCGTTCCAAAAAAGCAAGACCTGTGACGTCAATGGACAACCCGTCTTTTGTGGCCCCGGCGAATTCTCGGGGCTGCCCGACCGGCTCTTTATCAATCTGGGTAATGGGCAATTCTCCGAGTCCGCTGAATCGTTTGGATTCGCCGGCACGACGGGCAAAGGACTCGTCGCTTTGGCGGCCGACCTCGACAATGACCTGCAACCCGAACTCTATGTGGGCAATGACCTGTCACCCAACCTGTTGTACACACGCAGTCGTCCTGCGTTCTTGTTGCAAGACAGCAATTCTGCATCGACACCGTTCCTGGAAATCGCCGCCGCCGCCGGTGCTGCTGTCGACGACCAGGGCTATGTGGAGGCGTCGATGGGAATCGCCTGTGGAGATTTTGACCGCGATGGCTGGAGCGACTTGTTCCTGACCCATTTCTACAACCACAAGAACACACTCTACCGAAACCACGGGCAGTTGCGGTTTCAGGATGTCAGCAAAGGCACGCAAATCGCACAGCACAGCTATCACACGTTAGGTTTCGGGACGGTTGCATTCGATTACGACCGTGATGGCTGGCTGGATCTGTTCGCGACGAACGGCCATGTCCTGGGACCAAACTACGACCCCTACGCCATGACACCGCAGTTTTTCCGCAATAACGGCAAGGGACAATTTGACGATATTTCCAGTTCGGCGGGCACTTATTTCAAACAAGAATGGGTGGGACGTGGAGTTGCCGGCGGGGACTACGACAACGACGGCGACCTCGATCTCGCAATCAGCCACCTGTACAAAAACGCGGCACTGTTGCGCAATGACACCGCGACCGACGGCCGCCCGTTTCTCGGCTTGGACTTGCGTACTGCCGACCGAGTGCCACCGGTAGGAGGACGCGTCGTTGTAACCGCCCCAAACATCACAATCACCAAACCGGTCACCGCGGGTGGCAGCTACGCATCGACGAATGATCCACGTCTACTGATTGGGCTGAGCGAAGCGGTCGCGCAGGTTGAGCTGGACATCTACTGGCCTTCCGGCCGCGTAGACCACTGGTCAGAACTTGGCACTAATCGCTACTGGCTTATAATCGAAGGAACGGAACCGCAGTCCGTACACCCAGAGATTGATCATGACTGAGCCTCGCGAATCTTCCACGGATCCAATGGACGTTGCAACTGTGCCCCACGATTCTGCATCATCTGTGACTGAGGACGCGGCTAGTCCAACTCCCTCCAGGAAGCCACTGCTGCTGACAGGGCTTGTTTTTCTCGTCTTGGTTGCAGCAGCCATTAGCTGGTTGGGGATGCAGACCTTCGGGAACCGTGCCCGCGCCGAAAGGATGATCGAACGCGCGCAGGAAGAGAACCTCCCCAACCTGTGGAAGCACGCGCGACTCGAACTGGAAGAGTACTTGCAATTCCCCCTGTTCGCCAGTGATGGAGACGCGCAGCTGCTGCTTGTGGAAGCCTTGATCCACGACATTAGCCTGACCCATGAAGATGCTGTGAAAGAGGCGTTGACCCAACTGCGCAACATTCCCAGCGACGCGCCTCAAGGAGCCCAGGCCCGGGCCAAAGAGGGGAAATTGTACCTGATGATGGTACACAAACTGGGCCTGGCCGAAAGTGCATTGCGTGAAGCGATCAAGCTCAACCCCAAGGATGAAGAATCGCACTTCCTGCTCTGGAAACTGTTGGAACTGACAGGGCGTGCCGACTGGTCTGAAGAAATCTTTTGGCGTGTCTACGAATTGACCCATCCAGACCGACGACCCGTCCGCTTGCGTCAGTGGTACATGACACAGTTTTTTGCCCCGACGGCCAACCTGATGTTGGAAAGACAGATGGGTTTGCTGGGCACCGAAGAAGTCCCCAGCAGCGACAATGAATACGAACGGTTTGATTATTTCCGCAAGGTCGAACCCACTTGGCCCGTCGCCCATGCCGCCCTGGCCAAGTGGTTCCTCGACGAAACCGATCCCAACTTTGCCAAACGCATGCTGGATGAAGCGGCCGAAAAACTCGGCGACAAACGGTTCGAAGATCCCTTCTTCGTCGCTACGCTGATTCGCTGCCTGACCGACCTGGGCCAATACGACGAAGCCCGTGAAGCATTCAAGCGTTGGCCCACCGCCAAAAAAGGATACGATTACTACAAGTGGCAAGCTGTGCTGCTCTCCGAACTGGACGACGACGACAAACAGGCAGCCGATCTTTTCGAACAGGCATTGGCCGCCTGGCCTGGCCCGGTCGACTGGCAGACCCGTCACCGCAAGAAAACTTGCCTCCAAAAACTGCAAAAACACCAGGAAGCGCAAAAAGAGCTTGAAAAGGCCAAGAAGAAAAAGTCGTCTGTCCCTGGGGACATGCCTCCACGACTT
>CAZITS010000092.1:0-11763 GCA_964542185.1 uncultured Pirellulaceae bacterium | reverse complement strand
CTCAGGTACTCGTCCCTGGTCGAACAAAATGTGAGCGAGTTCTGCATTTGCCTTCGAGACATACTGGCGACTTTCGGTCTGGCGTTCTCCCCCAAAGTAGTCTTTCACCGCCTCCCATGATGCCTGCGAGGGTTCAAGAATCGCATGCAGATACTGTAACCTCGCCGATTTTTTCTTTTCAACACGTGGAAGATTAGCGTGAGTTACCTTGAGAATTGACTCCGGTGTTGCAAGATACGCCTAAGCTGTCCCCACAACAGTTCCACACATCAGCCCCAACACAATCACCGACACCATGCGACGTGGCGAAGAGCCCATTCCCTCATCTTTCATGAGCACATCCAACCTGCGCGTCGCATCCAACCGAGCACCGTCAAGTGTCCGTTCACCCGCAGCCACATCCTCTGCGAAATGCCATTGGCTGCCAGATTCGTCCAGCGAGAGCTGTTGTAAATCCTGAAGTAAATCCGTAGCCGAGCCGTATCGCTCGTCGGGTTTTTTGCCAAGCAGCTTGTGAACGATATCACATAAGGGAACCGGCAAGTCGGCACGTAACGTTTCCAAGCGTTCAGCTTCTTCGTGAAGGTGCTGCACCGCAACATTTAGTGCTGTTTCACCGGCAAACGGTGTTTTTCCAGTTAGGATCTCGTAAGCCGTTATACCTAGCGAGTAGAGATCACTCCGCGGATCTACCTGACCGCCTTGAATCTGCTCCGGGCTCATGTACAGCGGCGTTCCCAGCGTTAAACCCTGCTGTGTTAATTTCAAATCCACCGCCTGCTCACTGAGCGCCAGCCTGGCCAATCCGAAATCAGCGACTTTGGCCTCACCAGTTCTGGTAAGCAAGATATTTTCTGGCTTGATATCGCGATGGATCACCCCCTGTTGACTTGCACATTGGAGGCCAGCCGCGACCTGTCGAATCACCGCCACCGCCTGGCCTGCAGGACACCTGATCGAGCCGGCAAGCCACTGCCGCACCGTCCCTCCTGCGACATACTCCTGGGCAAGATAATGGCGATCTCCCAGACAGCCTACTTCATGGATTTGAACGATATTTGCGTGCACTAGCGACGCCGCCGCCCGTGCTTCCTGCTGAAATCTGCGGACGCAATTCTCATCACGCGCCAATGTGGACTTTAACACCTTGAATGCAACATCACGGTCGAGTGACACTTGCCGCGCCAGATACACCTCGGCCATAGCCCCGCTGCCCAGTCGCCGCAGGAGACGGTAGTCGCCCAGTTGCTGGCCACTCAAATCCTCATCCGTTTGCGAATCTGGCGACGGAAAACCTTCATTCATAATGATCCGGCCCTTCCGTCTCTAATGTGCAGCCCACTGCATTCCATACAGTCGTCCGCTCTCACGGTGATTCCACAAAACGTCGAGCAATCTTGGTCGCGACCGTACCGATGTCGTAATAGCCAACGGAAATCTTTCCGACATGTGTAAGCAAATCGTAAGCTCTCCATCGGTTCCACCCATACTCACTTTCCATCCAGAGAATCAACTCAGCGTATCCTTGTGCGATAGCCCGTTCCATGGGCCGCCCGGTTGCAACGGTCATGATTTCATCAGCGGATTCGATCCGCGGACCTGGAATAGTCTTCTGGTGGAGATCAACACGGATCGTCGTATGGGATGGCATCTCCAGACCACTCGCTGACAATTCGCCGTGGCCCATGGCCGCGTGCGCGTCCCCTAAATAGAGCAAGGCACCCTCCACAAACACAGGAAGGTAAACGGTGCTTCCCGGGCAGGTCTCGATAATATCCATGTTGCCACCATGGGGTCCCGCTGGTCCGGTCGTAGGTACTCCTGCCCGCGGTGCCGTCCCGATGCATCCCAACATCGGCCGGTAAGGAATGCGTACCCGGTCACTCCAGATGATCTCCCCATCGCGAACATGGCACACATGCGTGCCATGGGGACAGTCTGTCCCCAGCCACTGAGCAAGCTGTTTCGGGTCGCTCGTCCGTGTCGCACACTGGCCCAAGGAGGGCTCAATGCTCTCAATCTGAATTGCCAAAGTATCCCCTGGATGCGCATCTTCGATCCAGATCGGCCCCGTCTGCGGGTTCCCTTCAGGACAGGCCTGCTTATCACGTCGATCGCGATCATCACGGATCTGCCCAGAAAAAGCATCTTCAGTTTCCACCAGCACGGTTTCGCCCGAACCGATGCGTAACCGCGGTTCGCAATGGCGGCTGAATTCGTAATACAAAGGTCCCTGCGACAATCTTTTCATGGCATATGATTCACGATGAGGCATCGAAGTTGTTGGCTACGACGGGATGAACCACCGCAATGTACCACATAGAATGATTCTACATCGTCTTGGATTCATAGTTTCGCCATGCTCTATCCTTACCAACACGTCTTCACTCCGCAGGACGATCAAACCCTGATTCCTTTCGTACGCGCCGACACGCGTTCCCTTTGACGGATACTGGACAACGAATGACAAACAACACCTTTGATATCCTGCTGCGTCAGGGAGAAGTCATCGATCCCTCACAGGCACTGCAAGGCACCCGTGACATCGGGATTCGTGATGGGAAAATTGCGAAGGTTGCAGAACATCTGGAAGACTGCACAGCGACCCACCTTGTAGATGCTCGGGGACTTTATGTCGTACCTGGATTGATCGACCTCCACGTTCACGTCTACCGCGACCATTGCCCATTATCGCTGGACCCGGATGAACTGTGCCCGGCCGGGGGCGTGACAACCATGCTCGATGCAGGCAGTGCCGGTCCTCTCAATTTCGGTGGCTTCCGCCGCGACATCATCGAACGTAATGAAACGCAGGTGTTGGCACTAGTGAACCTATCGTGCATTGGCCTCGTCGCCTTTCAGTTTGGCGAACTAATGGATCCACGTTATGCCGACCGGAAAGGAGTTGTGCAAACTCTGGAAAAACACGCGGGTATCGCTGTCGGCGTCAAGATTCGTGCCAGCAAACATATCATCGGTGACGGCGAACAAGGATGGAACAATTTTACGGAAGCTGTCGGCGCTGCACGCGACTCGAACACCTGGCTCATGGTACACATCGGGGAAAGCCCGATGTCGATCCCAGAAATGCTGCAACACCTTGAGAAAGGTGATTGTATTACCCATTGCTTCAAGGGCGGTAGCACGACGATCCTCGATTCCGACGGACAGCTACACCCTGCTGTTCGTGAAGCCTCAGAACGTGGTGTCGTCTTTGACGTAGGACACGGAGCGGGAAGTTTTCAATGGGAAATCGTACAGGCGGCCCTGGACCAGGGGTTCGAACCCACCACAATTAGTACCGACTTGCATGCGTTAAATGTGCACGGTCCCGTCTACGATATGCCAACAACCATGTCCAAGTTTCTGGCACTTGGCGTTCCACTGGACCGCGTGATCAAAATGTCGACCACAAATCCCGCCCAGGTATTGGGCCAGAGTTCTGAACTGGGGACCCTCCGCGAGGGAACCGTCGCGGATGTCGCTGTGCTGGAAAAAACCGCCGGCAAATTTGTGCTCACGGACAGTTATGGCACTCGCCGTGTTGGCGACGATCTACTGGTTGCCGCCGCAACCATTCGACGTGGGACTCTGGTTGCCGGAGGCGGTGGCACACGAATGCGCCACCGCGCCGAATAGCAAACGGCGTGAATCCAAAATACCGCGTACCCTCGCGGCTGGGCCCTTGTCGCCTGCAAGTCACAGCGACAGACTAATTGCCACATCCTCTGCAATTGACAGAGTTTTGGTATCTCACGCAACCTCGCGCAGATACGTCCATACCAACTTGCAATGGTTCCTTTTGCTGAGTAACGCGGCAGACTAGGATGGTAGATAGGATGTAGAAAAGGGCATTGCATGACTGCAGAACGAGTCTTCATGATGGGTGAATTCGCTGCCCACTTCCCCAGCGATCGACATTACGCCCGAAATCACATGTGGGCCATGGGGACGAATGGTCAGTGGAAGTTCGGATTTACGGCCTATGCAGTCCGGTTG
This sequence comes from uncultured Pirellulaceae bacterium, assembly GCA_964542185.1. Lineage (GTDB taxonomy): Bacteria > Planctomycetota > Planctomycetia > Pirellulales > Pirellulaceae > UBA9264. The sequence continues at coordinate 7,764 of CAZITS010000092.1, read as the reverse complement.
CTACAGGACGTTTATTTCCTCGACTGGACCGTTGACCCCGAAACAACTGTTCAGGAAAAGGCCGAAATTGGATCGATCGAGAGCAAGAAAGCGGAAAGTGACCTCTACGCACCCATCGCGGGCACAGTGATCTGCCTCAATGACCAGTTACTTCGCGATCCCTCGACAATTAATGTCGACAAGTATGGTGACGGCTGGTTGTTTGAGATGGCAGGTGTGGGGGATAATCTGTTAAGCGTAGACGAATACATCACACATCTGGATGCGGTCTGGGAAGTCACTCAACGAACAATCAAAGGGCAACTCAACGAGTGATTTTTTGTGTTGTTCTTCGCGTGTGCAAAGCGACCACCCCGATCAAGATTTTCAATTACAGTTTCTGTTCATATACACAAACAGGCTAACCAGCGATGGCAAAACGGATCACCGCGATTGTCTCACAAGGACAAAGCCAAAACCCTGCAAAGCGACAGCTCGAAGAAGACATCGTTACGGCCCTGGTATTCGAATCCGGTATCGATGTCATTGTGGTCCCGCATCTTTATGACCTTCGCGGTGATGCAACTGGCATGCTGGCATTACAAGGCGTGAAGGGCAACATGATTGTCCTGTCATGGCTCTACGAACGCGCTGCGCGTTGGATCCTGGACCGTAACTCCGTGAGCGGTCTCACGGGAAGCACACTCATCCAATCTGAAGATGATGATGACGATGACGATGAAGTTACTGAATCCACAGAGGATACCGCCGATCGTGTCGCCGATGCCCGGCCAGTCCCACAACGACACATCTACTGCCTTGACCTGCGATGCGATGACTCAGCAGCGACCTACATCGAGGAAGTCAAACGTATCGCTGCCGAAAATAGTGCCGAAGTCGTCCCGTTGATGGACTGGATTTCAGGAGACCCTCAACCAGAACAACTGGAACGCTACCTCAATCCCACAACAGCCTCTCAGTCGCCCGCGACTTCACCGGCATCTCCTGCAGACCACGACACTACGGATTCAACATCCGCATCGACTCCTGACGCCGAGCGTCACCTGACGGCGCCTGAGCAACGCCGCTGGTACCCGGTCATCGACTTCAGTCGATGCACCAACTGCATGGAATGTATCGACTTCTGTCTATTTGGCGTTTACGGTGTCGATCAGGCGGACACGATTCTCGTGGAACAACCAGACAACTGTCGCAAAGGCTGCCCAGCCTGCAGTCGAGTCTGTCCCGAAAATGCAATCATTTTCCCACAGCACAAAACTCCAGCCATCGCCGGTGCGCAGATCGAAGCCGGCTCGCTAAAAATCGATTTATCGAAACTATTCGGGGCACCCGAATCAGACGAATCCGCCGCGCAGGCCGCAAATCGAGAACGGGATGAGCAACTTGTCATGGCTGGTAGAGCCCCGGTCGCGCCGGAGCCTGCTTCTGCAGCACCCCAGCCAGCAACACCACAGGTCGCCGAACTCCCCGCCGCAAAGGATCATTTGGACGATCTGATCGACGAACTGGATGAACTCGACTTGTAGTTCACTCGTACTAGTCGTAGCTCGACTCAGGCTGCCGCCGGCGCCAGAATCCCGCCATTGAATCAATTACACAACTCCACCTGCAGATTGAAACGGTTCGGAAACGCCACCGAACGCTGATCCGCTATCGCACCAGGTCCAAGTATGCAACGCCCGCAGGCCAATCCGCCTGGCCAGGCTACCACGCCGCCTACAACTCAGGCGGACTCACCCGCTCCCAATCTTGACCAGGGCGTTCCTTCTACACGATGTTGCCATGACCACTGATCTTATTCTCGGCACCGCTGGACACATCGATCACGGGAAAACATCCCTGATCAATGCGTTGACCGGGATCGACACAGATCGCCTCCCTGAAGAAAAGCGACGTGGCATTACCATCGAACTTGGTTTTGCAGAAATGACCCTGGGAGATTTTCGCCTGGGAATCGTCGATGTACCAGGCCATGAACGTTTTGTGCGAAATATGCTTGCCGGCGCAACCGGGATGGACCTGGCGATGCTGGTGGTAGCGGCCGACGATTCAATCAAACAACAAACTCGAGAACATCTGGAAATCCTGCGGTTGCTAAATCTCGCTGCTGGTGTCATCGCGATCACAAAATGTGATCTCGTGGAGCCGGACTGGCTAGAACTAGTCGAAGAAGAAATACAAGAACTCGTCACCGACAGTTTCCTCGCATCGGCAGCGATTGTGCGCACCAGCAGTTCCACCGGTACTGGACTGGACGACCTGCGGGACGAAATCGTCGCGGCGGCCGGTCGCGCAGCGGGGCTCGATAGGGTAAAGCACCTCGACACTCCGTTCCGCATGGCCATCGACAGGTGTTTCACATTGGCCGGGCATGGAACTGTCGTCACTGGAAGTGCAGGCAGCGGCACCGTCGCGGTTGGAGATGAACTGGAACTGCAGCCTAGCGGAACGCCAGTGCGAGTACGCCGGCTCCACAATCATGACCGAGAAGCGGAAAACGCGCACCGTGGCCAGCGTGTTGCGATCAACCTCGCAGGTGTGCACCATGATGAAATTCGTCGGGGCCAGGAGCTTGCCGCGCGCGACTATTTGAAGGCCGGCAAACTGTTGACCGTGTGGCTGCTCTACCTCGACTCCTCGCGGCGCCCTCTCAAACACCGTTCACAAGTGCGTCTTCACCTCGGCACGGCAGAAATAATCGCGTCCCTGGTGCTCGTGGATCAGGATTCGCTGGCACCAGGCGAATCTGGTTTTGCCCAACTATTTTTGCATGACACCGTCGCCACCACCTGGAACCAACCCTTTGTGCTACGTAGCGAATCCCCCGCGATCACAATCGGCGGTGGCCAGGTTCTGGTACCTTCCGCATCAAAACTCCGTGGCCTGGACGATGTCGAGCGTCAAATGCTGACAGCCTTGCGCTCAGACGATGCGTTGCAACGAGCCTCGGCCGCCAGCTATTTCTCCGGCTTGCGTTCCGTAGAGCCACAAGATCTCGCGAGACTCGCAGGTGTTGAACATTTTGTCGATGTCCACCAACAACTGCTCGAAACCGGCGAATTATTGACCATTACGATTTCACCGACACGCACCGCACATTTACATCGTCAGATCATCGAGTCGCTCTGCCAGCGTTTTGAAGCGGCGCTCAGCAACCTCCACGAGCAGAATCCATTGCGCAGCTCGCTCGACCGTGCTCCGTTTGTACGTGGCTTCGAGTACCTTGGTGAAAGTGCGATCATCGAAGCAGTACTCAACTCTCTCCATCAATCTGGCCGCATTCGGTTGACGGCAAAGTCCATAGCGATGGTTGGCTGTGGTCCCAAATTATCCCAGAACGAACGCAAGCTTCTGGCAATCCTGATCACTCAATACCGCGACGCTGGACTGGCAACACCAACAGTCAAGGAAGCCCAGCAAAAGGCAAAAAAAAATCAAGACTCCGTGCCACAGCTGATCGCCTTGGCAGCGAACGACGGGGACCTGGTTGAAATCACCAGTGACTATTTCGTCCATACAGAGGTGCTCGACCAGGTCCAGCAGACACTGCGTGGCACAATCAGTCCCGAAGCGGGAGTTACGATGAGTCAAATTCGAGAATGCCTCTCCACAACACGTAAATTTGCCATCCCGCTCTGTGAATATTTCGACCGCATCGGGTTCACTCGCCGCGAGGGAGATATACGTTATCTCGTGGACCCATAAAATGACGAACCGCACCGCGTATACTGGCGTCACCCAGTCACCGAATTCGCTCCGGTTGAAACCTCCTGCAAACCACCAGGAAACGACTTCCAGCCAACCACCCTGCCGCGTCTGCAGCTCTGCTTGCCTTGGCAGAAAGCGGCCCTTCATCAGAACGTGGAGTATTCGTCCGTGAAGTCCAAGCCACTTCGTAATATCCCATCGGTGAACGAACTGCTGGAAAGTCCGCCCCTCCAGAACATGGTTGAGCGTGCCAATCGCAATGTCGTGGTCAATGGAGTACGAACATTCCTTGACAACCTGCGTCAGGAAATGCAAACCACCGCCGATCTACCGCTTCCGAATCCCGCGGAACTCGCTGAACGCATTGTTCATTGGATCCAGGAAGACGAAACGCCTTCATTACGACCCGTTGTCAACGCCACAGGAATTCTGCTGCACACTGGACTTGGCCGCGCACCCCTCGCCACCGAAGCGCTTCAGGCAGTACACGAAGTCTCGCGAGACTACGCAAGCCTTGAAGTAGACCTGGCGACCGGGCAACGTTCCCAACGCGTCACTGCGGTCGACAAACTTCTCAAACAACTTACGGGTGCCGAAGCCTCCGTCGTTGTCAACAACAACGCCGGCGCAACACTGTTGACCCTGGCTGCATTAGCGGCTGGCAAGGAAGTCATTGTCGCCCGTGGTGAATTGGTAGAGATCGGTGGTAGCTTTCGACTTCCAGAAGTAATGGAACAAAGTGGGGCAGTGCTTCGAGAGGTTGGCTCAACGAACAAGACGCGGGTCACCGATTACCGAAACGCCATAACAGAGCACACAGCTGCCTTGCTGAAAGTCCACCCCAGCAATTACGTTGTCACTGGATTTACCGAAGAAGCCCATATTGACGATCTCATTGCGTTAGGACGCAAACGCCACATACCAGTAGTTCATGACATTGGGTCGGGAGCGCTTCTCGATTTTGCTCAATTTGGTGTCGAAGGTGAACCGTTGGCAACTGAAAGTCTTCGTCAAGGTGCGGACGTTGTACTTTTTAGTGGAGACAAGTTACTGGGTGGCCCACAGTGTGGAATTATTTGTGGCTCACAGACCTGGATTAATCGAATCGCTACGCACCCGCTCATGCGCGCGTTGCGAGTCGACAAAATGACACTAGCAGCTTTAGCTGCAACATTGCGTCTTTACCGCGATCCGAAAGAAGCAATCCACGCAGTCCCCTTGCTGCGCCTGCTCAATACTCCCGTAGAGAACCTGCGGCAACGAGCGGAAAAGCTCAGCACGCAACTCGCGACACTACCAGCTATTGCTACCGCGACACCTGTGGACGATATCAGCTTCCTCGGCGGCGGCTCGTTGCCCAATCAGCAACTCGCTACGGTGTGTGTCGCCTTGGTTCCAGCGTCAGGAAAAGTGAATCAGACCGCCGCAGCGTTGCGGGCCGCCGACCCCGCAGTGTTCGGCCGCGTACACAACAATCAACTTCTGCTCGATCTCCGCACGGTTTCTCCCTCTGAAGACCAGAAACTCCTGAATGCAGCAAGCCAACTTGCTTTGGGTTGAATCGTGCATCCCGTCCCCGCTCGCCAGCCGGCAGCAAAGACAAAAGTCCAACTGAACCAAAACTTCGGCGTCCGTGCATCACGAACGATTGGTCGCGTGAGGACCTGTCTTGGTCGTCAAGACTCAGCAAATGGGCTAGACTGGTATCATCAATCGCTGCTTATTCCCTGACATAGTCCCCGGTTGTCCACTATGCACGGTTCTCCGGTACATCGCTCTCTGCTGTATCTCAGCTGGTGCCTGGCGCCCTTGCTGACTGGGGTAGTTTACGGTCAGAAACCGATTACCTTGCGCCAAACTAATTCCTGGGCGAAATTCAGCCCAGGCACTCGAAAACGCGTACGAATCGTCGTTCAAAAACTGGATACCAAAGGGAATATCGAGTCCACCGCAACCAGGGAAACCCAGTCCTTTCTCGAACAGGTAACTGAGAAGGGCTATAGCTTGCGAATCGAAACCACGTCCGATGTTGCAGGGAAACGCATCACGACTGATCCCCAAATCGTGCGACGTGGTTATCTGGGTGAAATCAATGGCGAAATTGGCAAAGCGCGAACTACCGGTGAAACCAATGTCGTCATCAATGGATTGTCCGTCGCCTGCCAGATACGACAAATCACCATCCAGGGTACCGGTACCACTCGGGTCAGTACAATCCACTATTCGCCAACGCGATTTCCCCACATTCTTCATCGGGTGATGAAATCACCTGCTGGGGCCGCCGCCACCACGATGATCCAGGCAGATGCGATTGCACTGGACATGCCCTTGCATCTGCTTGGTGCGGATAAGATTGGCTCGCACATTCTGACAACACGTCGGTCACCTTTAGGAACCATCAGCACACTAGAGATTCACTGCAACGATGTTCCTGGATCGCTCGTCTCGCTCACCTCGACGACGCGCGACAAAGCGGGAAAGGTCACCGAACGCAGCCAGCTCGACCTGATCAGTTATCGCGTCGTTATTGGTGAAGGTCGACAACCAACGACTCGACCTCGCCTGCGTTTGTTCCAGCGAGCTTCGCCTCGGTAATGTGTGCCGCCCGCCTCGTGCCACTTGTCAATTACGTCCAGCCAGCTCACAGCCAACTCAGAAGGACTCCAGGCCATGAAGACCTTTAGAACCATTCTCTTGCTCACAGCGTTCATGGCTGCACTACCAACTATGGGTAGTACACAAGAAGTCCTGCGAGTGGGGATCATCGGCCTGGATACTTCGCATGTCATTGCATTCACCAAAGAGATGAACCACCAGGAAGCAAGTGGCTATCTGGCTCGCTGCCGCGTTGTGGCCGCATACCCTAAGGGCAGCCCCGATATCGAATCCAGTGTCAAACGGGTGCCGATGTATACGGAAAACATGAAAAAGATGGGGGTCAAGATTGTTGACTCAATCGATACTCTACTTACGCAGGTCGATGCGATCCTGCTGGAAACAAATGACGGCCGACCTCACCTGGAACAAGCCATCCCCTGCTTCAAGGCAGGTAAACCCGTATTCATCGATAAACCCATTGCGGGGTCCCTGGCAGATGCCGTTGCCATCTTCGCAGCAGCCGACAAATACAACACACCGGTATTTTCGTCGTCGTCACTGCGGTATGGCAAATCGAGCCAGGAAGCACGCCATGGTTCCCTCGGAAAAATCACACGCTGTCAGACACACAGTCCTGCCACTCTGGAAAAGACGCATCCTGACCTGTTCTGGTACGGCATTCATGGTGTCGAATCCCTGTTCACTGTCCTCGGACCAGGATGTCTCTCTGTGCATCGCACCACGACAGACGATGGTAAAATTGAGGTAGTGGGACGCTGGAAAGATGGCGTTACGGGGATATTTCGCGAAGGGTCAGGATACGGCGGAATGGCTGCAGGCGCTAAACAAAAAGGAAATGTCGGTTCCTACGATGGCTACAAACCCCTGGTCGTAGAAATCGCCAAGTTTTTTTGCACCAGGAAAGTGCCGGTCTCTGCACGAGAAACGCTCGAGATCTACGCGTTCATGGAAGCCGCCGATGAAAGTAAAAGACAGCTGGGAGCAGAAGTCACCCTCGAAAGCGTTCTTGAAAACGCCTCTGCCAAGACAACGCGTTGACAGATTGCGCCTCTGGCCGCCGAAACCGGCAGCTGCGAATGTATTTACGCGTTGCAACCTGGTGACGATCCGCGAGTGAAGATTCACCCTCGATAGGCCGCACCTTCCTCTTTGCGTTCTGCGTCTCCATCGCCACCGAGCAGCTCCCGCATGGCAGCGCCATTCCCCTTGAACCAGTCAAACAAAATGCTCACGTCGGTGCCGATGCAGAAGTGCTTGACTCCCCAATCCAGGTATTGGGCAGCTTCTTCCGGGCGTGATATCTCAGCCCTGGGCGCCACACCCATCTTTAACGCGGTATCAATGACGTAGCGTTCTGCCTCTTTTACACGAGGATGAGTCCACTGCCCTGTCAAACCTAGACTCATCGAATAATCGGCGGGGCCAAACTGCACCATA
>CAZITS010000091.1:5575-11803 GCA_964542185.1 uncultured Pirellulaceae bacterium | reverse complement strand
CAGAACATGACGACGATGACGAGATACGTCGTCATCAGACTGATCGATGTCTTGCGAAAAACAACCGAACAGAACAGCGCCAGCACGGCGGTAGTCAAACACGTTAATAGTACGACTGCAAGATAAGCCAGCACACTCGTCAGATTGCTCCAATAGGATGCAACCATGACACATGCCAGCAATACCGGCCACAACAGAAACATGGTCAAGACGCTGGACACCCGCAGTCCGGCTGCCAACTTTCCCCACAAAATCTGCCACGGTGTAATCGTGGTTGTCAGTAAGAGATCAAGTGTTTGACGCTCACGTTCACTGGTAACGCTGCCAGCGGAAAACACGGGACCACAGAGCATATTGAAGATTACCACATAGGAAATATACCAGGCAGCATGCTGCGGCCAAATGTAGAGACAAGCGGCCATCAAAGGAATTGCCAGTAACATGCTGATTTGAATGACAAGTCGCAGCATCAGCGTGCCTTGGCTGAAAATTTCGCTGCGAATCTCCTTGTCGTAGACTGGATTCGATCCGTCTTGCAGAAGAGTCTCCCTCTTCCCCGGTGCAAAAAGCTTGTCCGGAAATTGGTCCCGCTGAATGACCAGTCCAACCGCGTGCTCTGCTTCCTGGTCGAGATCGACGACATCCTTGCCCTCGCTGCCAACGTCGGGTGGATGCAATAAACGCGCGCTAGTGACGGCGAACAGCGCTGTTGAAATCGCCAACGCGAGTCCGGGTACAACTGTAACTGACAGCATTAATCGCAGCTGACCTTCATTACTAAGAGCGGTCCAAAACAACGCACCCAACATCGTCAAAGGCAATATCAACAAATAAGACACGACCAGCGCAGCGGCCGTACGGTTGAAATAGCTGCTACACGCGACGCCAATGGACCCAAAAGTGATTACCGAGGCAACCAGTCCCAGGTACGCTGCCAACAGCTCCAGCGGAGACAAGCCACCCAGCGGGAGACAGAGCATCACAATGGGCAATGAGGCAATGATTAAAACCGCCAAATGCGCCAGCGATGCCACCATCTTCCCGAACACAATCGCGCTGGGACGCAGTGGACTGGCTAACAACATCTCGTAGGTTCTGCGTTCTTTTTCTCCGGTGATCGTCCCGGCTGCAAAGCTCGGAGCCATCAGAGAAGCAAGGATATACTGTCCAAGGAAAAACAGGTCGCCCAATCGCTGACCTTCCCCACCGGTCCCCGACAGATTCAGCTGTTCTTCGTCGGGCCAGGCAAAAAAAACAACCACACCGAGTAACGCCTGGTACAAAAACAACAATACGAACGCCCTCGTCATCCGCAGATTAACGAGCAGCTCTCGTTGGAGTACCGGGTTTTCAATCAAATACATGGTTCACTCGGTTTGCCGTCTCAAGGCGGCCTGACTTCCACAAATCCATCGCTAGAGCATTCTAGAAAAATTTACTGACCTCGAAACCCGGTTCACAGCGACGTCAGAGCTCCGGCGACACACGCAGTCATACAGCATGCCAAAGCACCGCCTAACATCGCGCGCAAACCAAAACGAGCCAGGTCCCCTCGCCGCTGCGGTGCGAGCGCTCCAATTCCGCCAATTTGAATCCCAATCGCTCCCAGGTTAGCAAAACCCGACAAGGCATAGGTCATGACCAATTGGGTCCGGGGAGTCAGCGCAGGCCCTTCCACTGCAGGATCGATCCACTGGCCCATCTGTTGGAATGCAACAAACTCATTCGCAACAGTCTTTATTCCCAACAGTTGACCAGCCAGCAAACAGTCTTTGGCTTCAATGCCCATCACCCAGGCCAAAGGAGCAAACAGATAGCCCAGTGCTGCCGCAAATGACCAGAGCGGTTTTCCCTGCGCATCCACAAACCCGCAGATACCACCCAGCCACCCTACGAACGCATCCGCCATAGCGATGATTGCCAGGAAAGCGAGCAGCATCGCAGCCACATTCAGTGCCAGCTTCAAACCTTCCGATGCTCCATTGGCCACTGCGTCAATCGCGTTGACCTCCCGCTTCTCGACTTCAACTTGAATCGTACCCAGAGTTTCTGGTGTGTCACGTTCCGGTTTGAGGACCTTGGCGATTACCAGTGCCGCCGGCGCGGAAATGACCGACGCGGTCACCAGATGTCCCGCGTCGATATTCATTTCCGCGTACGCAGCCAGCAGACCGCCGGAAAGCGTAGCGAAACCACCAACCATCAATGCGTTCAGTTCTGAAGCAGTCATGTTTTGTATGTAAGGCCGAACCACCAGTGGCGCCTCGGTGTGGCCGACGAACACATTGGCTGCCGCAGCAAGGCTCTCTGCTCCTGATACTCCTAATACTCTCTGCATCACGTACGCCATCCCACGAATGATCCACTGCATCACACCGAGATAATAGAACAGCGACATCAACGAAGAAAAAACAATGATGGTCGGTAGTACGCCAAACGCGAACGAACTGAGCAACTGGAGCGACCGTTGTTCAGATTGCACTTCTGCGGGCAAGCGAAACAGGAAACCAGAACCGGCTTGTACGGACGGCCGCAATTGCGCAAACAAGTAAGTGATCAGGTCGCTCAGCCAGTAGCCAACGGGGCGTTCCAGGCCTGGCGGTGTCCAGAGAATGACACCGCCGAGCAAAAACTGCAGCAAGACGCCACGAACCACCAGTCCACGGTGTACATGACGCCGATCTGAACTCATCAGCCAGGCCAACAAGATCATAACGAACAGCCCAACCACACTGATCCACCGCTCCATGATTTTTCCCACATGCCAAAGAGCAAACTGCAAAACAACACTCAGGAAGGGGCTGGCGTATTGAATATCCGATCGCCCGCATCCCCCAGTCCCGGAACAATAAATTTTTGTTGATTGAGTTCCCGATCAATTGCGGCCACATAGATTGCCGTTTCTGGAAAACATCGCCTGACTTCCTCGATCCCTTCGGGTGCCGCAATCACAGAAAGCAACTGTGTCCGTGGTACGCCCCACGTTGTGATTGCTTTCAGCGCCGCCGTCGCCGATCCCCCTGTAGCCAACATGGGATCAAGCACCAGCCCAACATCCACCGGAGACCCCTCGGGCAATTTGCTATAATACTCGACTGGCTGGGCAGTGGTTTCGTCTCGATACAGTCCTAAATGCCACACTTCTGCATCCGGGATTAACTCCAAAACCGGCTCGACCATCCCCAGGCCAGCACGGAGGATCGGAACCACACCAACCCGCTCCGCAACCTGGCAACCCTCTACGATACCCAACGGACTGTGCACTCGTCTGGGCTCAACATCAAGTGTCTGTGTCGCTTCACAGATCAACAACATCGCCAGCCGACGTACTAGTTGACGAAACTCCGCAGGTGTCGTCTCACGGTCGCGGAGTGTCGTCAAATGGCTATGTACCAGCGGATGATCGACGACCGTCACCTGCGTCATGATGTGTTCCTCGGAAAACAGGGGGAGGGGCCCGCAAGAGCTCATGGAATCCGACACACCCGGAAACAGTTGTGCGGTGCTTCCCGGGGAACTTACCCCACCGGAGCTGACTTTTCCAGGAATGGAGCCCAGGGAATCAACGCCAGTCGATACAAATTCCTCTCGCTGAACCAGTCGCGGAAGCGGTACAATTCTGGCGGTTGTTTACTGGAAGGATTGCCGATGCGCCTGCGTCATTCATACCGATTCTTGCTGGTCACCGTATTATTGCTGATATTCTTCCTGTGGAGCTATCCGCCGGCGCAAAGCCCCGACTCGACTGCGCGAAACGCCGTAGCACAGCCATCTCCGGCTGACCCCACCTCACCGCAACAAGTTGCACTACAAAAAAAATCTACCGAAACACCTGCCAATACCAGGGCAGCTCCCAATGTGGTGGTGGTGGGTGCCGGCATATCCGGCATTACTGCTGCGCTGGAACTGGGCCTGGGTGGCGCCCGTGTGACAGTCCTTGACATGTCATCGGTTTACGGTGGGCATGCGGTCATGTCACAGGGCGGACTGTGCATCGTCAACAGCCCGCTACAGCAATCTCTGGGTATCAAAGATTCCCCGGACCTGGCATACAACGACTTTATCACCTGGGGTGAAGATGCGGACGAAGACTGGGTGCGTTACTACGTCAACCAGTCGCGTTCCCAGATCTACGACTGGCTCGTCGAACTGGGAGTTCGTTTTCAAGGTGTGGAAACCGCGCCAGGCAACTCGGTGAACCGCTTTCATCAACCTGCCGGTCGTGGTATCGGGTTGGTAACGCCCATCTATCGAAAATGCCTTGAGCTCGAAAACATTCAGTTCCGTTGGAATACGCAAGCCGTACGCCTGATCGTGAAATCAGGGCGCGTCACCGGCGTCGTCGGCAGACAACTTCGTGATGGTGTAGAAACCCCGTTCGAGGCATCATCCGTCGTGCTTGCCACTGGTGGATTTCAAAGCAATCTCGATATGGTGCGTGAATTCTGGCCAAAGGAATTTCGTTTTCCAGAACGGATTCTGGCGGGCTCAGGCCGCCATTCGGTAGGCCTGGGCCACAGGTTGGCGACTGAAGTCGGCGCAGAGCTGGCCAAGATGGATCACCAATGGAACTATTTCACGGGAATTCCCGACCCGCGTTATCCAGGAACCAACCGCGGCCTTAGCGCCGCAAATATGTGGGGAATCATTGTCAACTCCCAAGGCCAGCGATTCGCCAATTTGCACCAATGGGCTAAAGAAGTCATGCCCGCGTTACTGGCCCAGCCGGTGGCTAAATTGTGGTTTGTATTCGATGAGGCAAGCAAGCCACATTTTGTGGTTTCCGGTTCCGACTGGGCTGATTTCTCGAAAGTAGAAAAACAAATTCTGAACAATCCAGACCTGGTTCGAACCGCAAACACGCTCGCAGAACTGGCTGTCGCAACAGGTTTGCCTGCGGCGACATTGACGGCGACCGTAACCCGCTACAACACGCTCGTCGAGCGTGGTGTCGACACAGATTTTGGACGGTTCAGCCCGCAGCAACCGGAGATTGTCGCCATGTCTCCTGCACTAAAGGTCCCACCCTTTTACGCGATGCCCGCTTTTCCCTTAACACGCAAAAGCATGGGAGGTGTCGCGATCGACCTTGCGTGCCGAGTCCTCGACCGTCAACAAGCTCCCATTCCCGGTCTGTATGCTGTTGGCGAGTTGACGGGACTCGCTGGAATCAACGGCAAAGCTGCCCTGGAGGGGACGTTTTTGGGCCCCTGCATACTCACCGGCAGGGTCGCTGCACGTGCCATTCTGGCGCAACTTCCCGCTGCACAACGGACTTTCCTCAAAGCAGAAACAACCCGTTGTGACGAGTGTCATCAAATGACCGAGCTACTCAGTGAAAAGCGGAAAGGTTTCTGGCATTTCCAACAGGTTCACCAACGGACTGTTGAACTGGCACAGGATTGTCGCGACTGCCATGCCGAGCTCACCCCGTACCAGGAACGGCACCACCTGGTTGACCACCAGGTCCTGGCCTCGACCTGTGCTCAATGCCACCTCGGTCGCGAGTAAATTGGCGAACCAGGCTGCAACACAAACCCCACTGATTCGACAAATCGGAAAGCCGTTTTCCGGAGACACATTTCGAGACGCGGCAAAGTTCGGAGTCAGCAACCGGAGCCCCCGCAACTGACACAGCGCGTTTCACGGACGGGAGCAGTCGCATGATGCGATGGATACGTTGCGGACTACTCGTGGCAATGACAGTCACGCCGGGGGTCGGTGCACAACCGGACAAAGAACCTGGCCGAGAGATCATGCTCAGTGCGGACTCCTGGACTCAACTTCAAGGCGAATCCATCGATTGGCCGCAGCCTGGCCAGCCTCTGGTACTCTCACCTGGTCAGAGCCTGATCTCAAAGCAAACCCTTCGCGCCGGAGAGTGCTGCATCATCCGTGTCCGCCTGAACACACCGAGCTCCATGCGACCGCATGCCTGGGAGTCCGCTCCGACCGACCCGCGTTGGGGACTCCGCAACCTGGCAGGAACCGAAATCCTGACGCTGCGTGTCGTTGGCCAACAAGGATTTCTTGATTGCCAGGATCAAGACAACCTGCCACGTACCCTGCCGCGCCCGGTGGGGGCCGACACCGCGCCGGACCTCCAAATCCGTCCGCCTGGCACCGGCGGGCCCCGCGTCCATTTCATCGACCAGCAGCCTGACTTCTCCTATGCCAATCCACTCAACTACCAGTTTGCCATCACCACCAAAGATGTGCTGGCACATG
>CAZITS010000091.1:1838-5565 GCA_964542185.1 uncultured Pirellulaceae bacterium | reverse complement strand
TCACCGGACTTCCCCAGCCACCAGGTGGCTGGCTGGCCGAACGCCTCGTCAATCCGCGGGGCCCCATGTCTGTATGGTTGCACAGCGGCGCTGGCAGGCTCATCGTCGAATCGGTCAGAGTGATCTCTGCGACGCGCCTCAAATTCGATAAGACGATACGCAATGCCCGCAATTTCCAACAGAGATATCACCAGGTCGAACAACTCGTGAAACAACTGCGCGCCGATTTCGACCTCGATGCGCTCGATGTCTACCGCACCCGCGTCGAGTCGACAGCGAACAGCGTTTCCGTGATCCGGCAAATATCCAGACTTGTATTTGATCGCCGAACGTGCCGTATCACATCAGCCACCATCGACGGTGTCTCACCGACAGGTCTAAGCCTCCCCAATCTTGTCGTCCTGGACGAGAAACACCAACGTTTTCAACAAGCCGCTGCACGCGACGGAAAACTACTGACGACCACGGACAAATTCCACGTTTTTGTGGAAGGAGAGTTCACACCCCGCAACCAGACCGACGAACCTTTCCCCACGAGTTTCCTCATTCGCTATACACTGCACAAAATGAATGGGTTGGTCACTCTTGAAGTGCGCGCACGTAAACCCGTTGCCGTGCGCCGCCTCACACTGGAACACGAGCTTGGCCGGACTCGGCGCGGGCTGCGTTTTTATTATCTGGAAGGAGAGCCGGGCCCCAATCCCGCCTCTCTCACCTGGCAATATGCGTGGGATACAGGCACCCTCGATGAAACAATCGAGGGTCCACTGTCGCTCTATCGCCGTGCGGACCAACCGATCAATAACGGGCACTTTCTGACGATTCACGATGGGCAGTTAGGATTCCAGTTCCTGCCCGTGACGTGGAACCACAGTCAGCTGGACGCGGACCCACTCTGGAAACTTTCCAGCGGCGGCTGGTCACTTCCTGGAGAGTCACTGCGCAGCCAGAATTGGCAATCCAACTCCGTTGTCATCGACGACCAGAAATGCCTCGTCCTGAGGGCGAGCCAGGCTCAGGCAACTGCCCATCGTCAGATCACGCTACCCGACCACCACGCCGCCACAGGCAAAGCCAGCACTTACGATCTCTGGGTACGACTCCAGGGGCAGGTGGAGCTGTCGTTCAACCAGCGCCGCGTGGTACTGGAACAAAATAACGAATGGGCCTGGCGCCGCGCGGGGACCTGTCGCCCAGGCACCCAGCGAATAACCGTACGTTCCCGGGGTAAAGACGCCGCACTCGATGCGCTGTATTTCCTGCCCACTGGCAGTCCGTCGCCGCGAAACACTGCTGCACTGCTGCTACGAGACCGGAACTACCACAAGATCACACTCAGCCGCCGTAACCGTGTTCCGGTTGTCCATGTGACCTTCGTGAACCAGTCGCAACCAACAAACCTCAATCCAGAGGTCGTGCACACGTACGCCTTCGGCTGCCTGCCACCCAAACGCTGGCAACCTCGGCATGACAACACGACGAGCCTGGAAACCATGTTTCAGGCCCAGCATCGTTCAGACAAGAGCAAGAACTGGGAGCGCAGTTGGCGCCAAGACCTGCCTGAAATGACACCGGCAATCAAGGCATTGACGAAACAGGCGGGCTTGACTCTTGCGGCAGTCAATCAAGGGGGGTATTTCGGAGTCGGTTGGCCGATCACCGAGCCCCGCATCCTCAACAAATTGATCACATCGGTCCGATCCAACCAGGCCCGTATGCTGGCATACAACGACGTCAGTGTCGGCCAAAGTGGAACCTTGATCGAATGGGGCTACTACCTGACACAAGAACTGCGGGACGAGGCACCCACCGCCATACCTAACTGGCTGTCGCTCGCAAGTCGCACCTGGAGAGCACACAATCTCCTTCGCACACGCGAAATTCTGGACCAAGGTTTCGACGCGATCTATTTCGACAGTACCAATGTCCATGCCACGCTGTTCAATCGGTTCGGCTGGAATAACACGCTGGGATTGCAACGTTTTTACGAAGACGCGCAGCTCCTGCTCCGTCACCTCGGCAAGCAGGGAGGCCTGGTGGCACACTGCTGGGGACAAATCCCGCTGGTCAATGTGGGACTCGCCGATATGACGCTGCCCGGCGAGCAGTATTGGGTAGGGAAGCACCGTCATGGATATCTGGAGCCAGCCGCCTTACAGTCCTCCTTCAATTCGTACCTGGCAGGATGCCAGGTTGTCGGATTGCTTGGTAGTGGCTCCGTCCCCTTCACAGACCCACTGTTCTACCACCAGATGCTCGGCAATGGCTGGTACAGCTGGTTCCAGTACTACCCACAGGGAGTTTCTACCAAGGAAATGAAAGTGCCGGCTTTCAACGTCAAACAACTTGCACTGTTTCGCCGGTTTCATGATCCGCTCGTTACCTTTGGTACGGCTAAAAGCACGGCCATCGATTTCAAGCAACCAACTTTCACCGACTGGGTAGACGGTTTACCGCCAGAACTTCAAGCAACGATCTACCACCGCGCTGACCGCACGATGGCGGTGCTGACCCGCGCCAACATAACCGCACCCCCACCATCCGACACCACCATTCGCCTGAATCTCGAGAAGCTGCGGCTGGGACCAGATCCCATCGTAATGGATGCGATGACGCGTCAACCCACTCCGCATCAAACCCAGGGGACGTGGTTAGAGCTACCCGACCTTGACCTCACCCTTCCACGCCAAATTCTGCTTCTCCGTCGACCGCCTGAACCTCGGATAATCTGGCATGACGTACAGTGCCGGAGAGTGATCCGCCAGGCCTTCGATCCGACCAGAAATGCGCTGCGAGTCACGCTCGAAGGCGTCCCTGGATCCCGCAGCCAGCTCGTCGGCTGGTACGCAGATCGCCCGGTCTATTTTCAGATCAGATTCGGTACAAAAGTACGCAACACTGTGAACCTCCGACTGCCTCGACAACGTTAGACCAGCAATCCATCCGGCAGGGCATTCGACTTCTGGTCGGGGGCAATCTGCCGTGTCTGGCTGGGTGCCAGACACGCTGCTAAACTGATTCGCTGGATACCCCATTTACAATTTCGCCAGGTGGCGTGCAGCAGATCGCTGTCTGACGCATACCACTCCGGCATCCAGGAGCACAACAAAACAATGAACGCGAGTGAACGCGTGGAAATAAGTGGTTTGAAGATCGATTCTGCCCTGCATGCCCTGGTTGAAACGGAAATTCTGCCCGGCACGGGAGTGGACGCTGCCCATTACTGGGATTCCCTGCGCCGCCTGGTCGACGACCTGGAACCAAAGAACCGCCAATTGCTGAACCACCGAGATACGCTCCAAACACAGCTCGATGAATGGCATCGAAAACACCGGGATGACGCCCTCGATGTGGAGGTTTATCGCCAATTCCTGACCGACATTGGCTATCTGCAACCGGAAGGCGATGACTTTACCATCGACACCGCGAATGTTGACCCCGAGGTTGCGCAAATCGCCGGGCCCCAGCTTGTCGTACCTGTCGATAATGCACGTTACGCATTAAATGCTGCCAACGCACGCTGGGCCAGTCTCTACGACGCCTTATACGGCACAGATGTGATCGCACGTGAAGAATCCGCCACGGGCAGCGATTACGATCCGCAACGCGGTGCCGAGGTGATTGCCTACAGTGAGCAGTTTCTCGACCGCTATTTTCCCTTGGCGTCGGGCAAGCACGGAGACGTGACCGGCTACGCCCTTCAGGCCACGGACCAGGGACACGAACT
>CAZITS010000091.1:0-1828 GCA_964542185.1 uncultured Pirellulaceae bacterium | reverse complement strand
GCGACTGGTGAGGCCACAACCTTGGCCGACCAGAGCGCATGGGAGGGTTATCTCACCGACGGCGATTCACTTTCGGCCGTCCTGCTCGTCCATCACAACCTGCATGTCGAAATCCAAATCGATCGGCAGCACCCAATCGGCAAGGAACACGCAGCAGGCGTCAAAGACATTCTGCTGGAATCCGCGATTACGACCATTCAGGATTGCGAAGATTCTGTGTCCGCAGTCGATGCGGCCGACAAGATCCAGGTTTACCGCAATTGGCTCGGCATCATGAAAGGAACCCTGGAGGCCACATTTACCAAAGGTGGTAAAGAAATCACCCGCACCCTGGAACCTGACCGCACCTATCGTACACCGTCTGGAGGAACAACCACGCTCACCGGAAGAAGCCTGCTGTTGGTGCGCAATGTCGGCATCCACATGTACACCGATGCAGTCACCACCAGTGAAAATGAACCGATTCCAGAGGGCTTTCTGGACGCTATGGTGACCTCGGCAGCAGCAATGCACGACTTACAGGCGGCTGGGGGTTTGCGCAACAGCAAGTGCGGCAGTATCTACATCGTCAAGCCAAAACTACACGGCCCCGAAGAGGTCGCCGCCACGGTGGAACTGTTTGGCCGTGTGGAAGCAACTCTCGGACTTCCTCCGAACACAATTAAGATTGGCATCATGGATGAAGAACGCCGCACCAGTGTGAACCTCAAGGAGTGCATCCGCCAGGCGCGTAACCGTGTGGTGTTCATCAACACCGGTTTTCTCGATCGCACAGGTGACGACATTCACTCCACAATGGAGTGTGGGCCCATGATGCCGAAAATGGAAATCAAAAATGCTACCTGGATCCTCGCCTACGAAGACGCCAACGTCGACACAGGTATCGCAACTGGACTGCCGGGAACCGGACAAATCGGCAAGGGCATGTGGACCATGCCCGACCGCATGTCGGAAATGGTCGATACCAAGGTCGGTCACCCGCAATCTGGTGCTACGTGTGCCTGGGTACCCTCACCTACCGCCGCGACGCTGCATGCCATGCACTACCACCAGATCGACGTGCCCGCACGCCAACTCGATCTTTCGCAGCGTGCCCACGGCAGTGTGACTGCAATGCTGCAACCCGCGTTAGCCGGAGATCGCACATTCTCCCCAGAGGAAATCCAACGCGAACTCGACAACAATATCCAGGGTATTCTCGGATATGTCGTGCGCTGGGTAGACCAGGGTGTCGGTTGCTCCAAAGTCCTCGACATTCACGACGTGGGTTTGATGGAAGATCGGGCCACGTTGCGCATTTCCAGCCAACATGTCGCCAACTGGTTACACCAAGGAATCGCCACGCGTGAACAAATAGAAGAAACGTTTCGTAAGATGGCAGTCGTTGTCGATCGACAAAACAGTTCGGAAAGTGGGTATCGAGCGATGGCTCAAGACTACGACGCAAGTACCGCGTTCCAGGCAGCGCTCGACCTCGTTTTTGAAGGCAAAGCAGAACCTAACGGTTACACCGAACGAGTTTTGACCACCCGCCGACGACAAGTCAAATCGGCAACACAAACTTGATAATCACGGATGCCCCAGTCGGGCGACGAAGTAACAATCGCAAAACTTGCCTGACGCGCCCCTGGTCGGACCGGGCCCTCTCGCACCGCCGGCGTTCATGCGAAACAACACGGCGAGGCAAAGGTAGCCCGTCTGCAGTGCCGCCCACGAGAACCGCACCACGCAAATGTAGTAAATCTGGTACAATACAGCGTCTGGTGGAAGTGGTCGCACATGGCCTGTGTCACAGGACACCGCTGACACAGACACCCTGCACCACGGC
>CAZITS010000090.1:0-11839 GCA_964542185.1 uncultured Pirellulaceae bacterium | reverse complement strand
AGAGTCGACGCACAATTTCCGGGTGCCTCTTGTAGACATTCGTGGTTTCTGCCAAGTCGTCCTGCAGGTGGTAGAGTTGCCCTTCCGGACCTGCTGGCTGCGGTTTGATTCGGCGAGGCTTCGTGAAGCCCCCGGAGCCGAGTTGGGGAATAAGTTTCCATGGCCCGTCTCGAACCGACAGGACACCAGCGGATGATTGGTGGATCAACGTTCCAGGCGTATTTGTGACCGGGTTCTCAGAGATCAGTTCGGGAAAGAAGCTGACGCTATCTTCTGCCACGTTGTCTGACAGCGGCTTTTCTAACAGATCTGCGATTGTTGCCAGCAAGTCTGTGTGGCAAATCAGCCGGTTTGATTTTCGCCCTGCTTTGATGCGATTGGGCCATTTGGCGATGAACGGTACGCGATGTCCTCCTTCCCACACGTCACCTTTCATTCCCCGTAGCCCACCTGTGGCATTGTGCCCGAACCTCTCAGTGTCTGAGGCATACCAGACGGGGCCGTTGTCGGACGTAAACATGACGATGGTGTTTTGCTCCATTCCTAGTTGTTGGATCGTGCTGGTTACTCTTCCGACGACATCATCCACCTGGGACACGAAGTCACCGTAAGACCCGGCTCGGCTTTTGCCGCGAAATTGATGTGAGGGAAGCCAGGGCGTGTGTGGCGACGGAAGCGCGAGATAGAGGAAAAATGGTTTAGATGGGCGTTCATCTGCTTGGGACTGCAAATAACGAATCGCTTTCGCCGCGAGTCGAGGTGTGACTTCGTTGTGTTGAAATCCGGGTGCGATACCGCCCGCTCTCCAGAACGCACCTTGTATTGGGCTCCAGTCGGGGCTACTGCTGGCGGCGGTTCTCAGTAATGGAGGAGCGAGACAAAGGTCACCGTTGATGTAGTAGTAAGGGGGAATGTCGAGGGATGATGGGATGCCGAAGAAGAACGAAAATCCATGGTCAAGTGGTCCGCCTCTTAGTGGCTGACTGTCGACTGGCCGCTTTTCGTTTTCAAAACCCAGGTGCCATTTTCCGATGCACGCGGTTCGGTAATTATGTTCCGCCAGCAGAGATGCGATCGTCATCCGCTCGAGAGCGATAAGCGGCCCTCGGCCGCGATGTTTCATGCGGAAAGGGAATCTTCCTGTCAATAGACCGTAACGCGTAGGAACGCAAACAGCAGCAGGCGAATGCGCATCGATAAACCTGAGGCCTTGCTGGGCCAGGCGATCGATATGAGGCGTAGAAATCTTGGATTCCTGGTTGTAGCAATTGAGATCGCCGTACCCCAAGTCGTCTGCCATAACGAGCACAATATTAACAGGCCGCGCGTCGGCCATGCCAGATGAGCTGAGTTGCGTCCAACAGCAAATGCAGCAGCAGATGACCAGTAGTGCTGATTGTTTCATTTCTTCTCTCGCTCTCGCACAGTGTATGCAGTTTGAGGTATAGGTCTATGCAGGTTCTCGTGCTGATCGTGCGGAGTTGGAGTTGGCCAGCATTTAGGCGAGTAGAGACCTTGTGATCAGCGGGAAGCGGGTTAGCACCAGAAGCAGACGTTGACCGTACAGTGTGATGGGTAACACGCGATGGCGGTGGGTGATTCGCAGGTTACCTCTGCAAATGCTTGCGTTCCTGTTGCCGTCGTGATTTCGCTTAGGCCAGCACCTGTCGGAGAACACGGCGAGGTTGCACGCCACTCAGACGTTTTTCGAGGCCTTCGTGAAGGAAAGTCAATTTTTCATGATCCAGACCCATTAGATGAAGGATCGTTGCATGCAGGTCAGACACATGGCATCGATCTTCAGTTGCACGAAAACCCACCTCGTCTGTGGCGCCAACTGCCTGACCTCCTTTGACGCCACCACCGGCCAGCCACATACTGAAACCGTAATGGTTGTGATCTCTTCCCGGTTTTCCCACTCCTTCACTGGTGGGGGTACGGCCAAATTCCCCCCCCCAGACCAAGAGCGTGTCTTCCCAGAGTCCTCTCTGTTGAAGGTCGGCGATCAAGGCGGCAATGGGTTGATCTGTTTCTGCAGCGTGTTTTCGATGGTTGCTGATACAGTCGTCATGGGCGTCCCAGGACTCAGCACCGCCACCCGAATATAGCTGAACAAAACGTACGCCACGTTCCAGCAGTCGCCGGGCAAGCAGGCATTTCCGTCCATAGTCGGCGGTCTCCGGACGATGTAATCCATACAGGTCCAGAGTGGCCGCAGTTTCACGGTTCAAGTCGACCACTTCAGTGGCCGTGGTTTGCATTTTATAGGCAAGCTCGTAGGACTGAATGCGCGCTGACAATTCAGAATAGCCAGGGCGTTGGTCGAGGTGTTTTTGGTTCAAGCGTTCCAGGAGGTCCAGGCTGCGACGTTGGCTGCGTTTGCTGATTCCCGCAGGAGTTTTGAGATTCAGCAAGGTGCTTCCTCGACTGCGAAACAACGTCCCCTGGAAAACTGCGGGCATGAAACCAGCGGACCACGCTCCCGCGCCTCCGCGTGGGCCGCCACGCGGGTCCACCATGACGACAAATCCTGGCAGGCTCTCGTTTTCAGAACCCAGCCCATAATTGAGCCATGACCCTAGACTGGGGCGTCCTACAACGATACTCCCAGTGTTCATTTGCAATATGCCAGGGCTGTGTGTTGGCGTATCGCAGTACATGGACCGAACCACACACAGATCATCAGCAAACTTTGCCAGGTGCGGGTAAAGACTACTGACCTGTAGCCCACTTTCCCCCCGTTGATGAAAAGAAAACGCGGAAGGTGTGAGTAAACCGACTTTGCGACCATTAGAACCAATTTGCAGCCCACCAGAATAGCTCTTGCCTTGATATTTGCTGAGCGCAGCCTTGTAGTCAAATGTATCGACCTGACTCGGACCACCTTGCATGAAGAAGAATACGACACGCTTTGCACGAGGCCGGAAATGAGTGCTTGAGGATCGCGTTGCGAAAGTAGATTGACTGGTGGGCTGGTTCGCAAGCACCTGTTGTCCATAAAAACCATCACGACTCAAAAGGTCGATCAAGGGAACCGCCGCAAAGCCGCCGCCGAACTGCCAGAAAAATTCACGACGTGTTCTTCCACAAGGGGGCCGATTGGCTGTGAATTGTCTCGAGGGAAAGTCCATCAGCGATTACTTTTATTGAAAATAGTGTGCGTGGTACACGCAACGGATGCGTAGACATGGCCAATTGGAATTAGCTCAACGTTGTATTTGACCCTTGCTGGGCTTCAGGTTTGGTGCAATAGAAGTTCTGATGCGCCTAGTCGGTGTAGACAAATTCGTTGAGGTTAAAAAGGACGCGACACATTTGCCTTAAGGACCAATGCCGCCCAATATGAGCTGCCCGTGGTTCCGGTGGGCCGTTGTGATTGACGCCGGATTCATGACGGAGAGTGACCTGGTCACCATCCAAAAAATTCTGAGTTTCGGTTCTCAGGTAATCCAGTGTCGCGTCAAGTTCTTCCTGCTCTGGCGGGCGCCCAAGTGCCAGTTGATAAGCGTAGGTGATCTGCTTCTCAGGTGTGGGGCCGGCCTCGCGTATGAGACGCTGGGCAAAGTGATAGGCTTGGCGGTTCACGAATTCCCCGTTGAGCAATGTCAGTGCCTGTGGCGCGACGGTGCTCACCGAGCGGCGTTCAACACTGCGGGCTGTATCACAAAAGTCGAGGACGTCAAACATCGGTGGTATAAAAGTTCGTTTGAGGTACGCGTAGATCGTGCGCCGAGAGGCGTCGCGTTCATCAAAAGGTTTCCAGACGTTTCCGGGATTGTATCCACTGCGCGTTGCGTCCGCAGGTACTTTGGGAAACATGCTTGGCCCATGCATCTCGAGGTTAAGTTGGCCGCTTACTGCCAGCATGGAGTCGCGAATTACTTCCATTTCCAAACGGTGGTAGGGGAAATGCCAGAGTCGCAGGTTGTCGACGTCGCGCTCTGCGTATGTTGCGTTCCAGGTCGTTCCCATCTGGTAGGTGTTACTGGCCATCACGAGTCGGTGCAGGCTCTTCAGTGACCAATTCGCCTCGTGCATAAACCAATGCGCTAGCCAATCCAGTAATTGAGGGTGTGAGGGCTTTGCTGATCGTCTCCCGAAATCACTAGGGGTACGTACCAGGCCATGTCCAAAATGGGACTGCCATACTCGATTAACGATGACTCGAGCAGTCAGGGGGTTGGTTTCATCGACAATCCATTCAGCAAGGCTCAGTCGACGACGACTGGTAAAATTATCCGGCATAAAGAAGGCCGGTTGCTGTTCCACTAGAGCGGCTGGAACTGCTGGTGTTACCAGAGGGCCGGGTTGGTTGGGGTTTCCACGAATCAGGAGATGGGTATCTGGAGGATCGGGCGTCAGTTCGCGAAAGAAGTAGCCCTGAGGAAAAGTTTCCGCATTCTTGGCTTTGAGCCATTGAGGAGGGGCTGCCGGCGTGGCGAGCTCTGCACGAAATTTGTGTGGCCGTGTCAGTGGCTGGAAAACGGAAACAAGACTGTAGTAATCGCGGGCACTGATCGGGTCAAATTTATGGTCGTGACAGCGTGCACATCCCATAGTGATGCCGAGGAACACAACTGATGTCGTACTCACCATATCGTCGAGTTGGTTGTATCTTTCGGCTACTTGTTCGCTTGGTTGAACCGATGCGCCGCGTTCAGCATCCCAAGGGCCGACTCGCAAGAATCCTGTTGCCAGCACTGATTCCACGTTTGCCCCAGTAATCTCGTCGCCGGCTACTTGTTCACGAACAAAGTCGTTGTATGGCTTGTCCTTGTTGATCGCATCAATGACATAATCCCGATAACGCCATGCAAACGGCTTTTCACCGTCTCCTTCATAGCCGTTAGTATCTGCATAACGAACGAGGTCCAACCAGTGTCTGCCCCAACGTTCGCCCATTTGCGGTGCGGACAGGAGCGTATCCACAAGTCTTTCCCAGGCATCTGGCGCCTCATCGTTTTCGAAATTCCTCACGCTGGCGGGTGTCGGCGGTATGCCGACTGTGTCGAGATAGATTCGCCGCACCAATTTTCTTCTTGACGCCATCGCGGCGGGTGTTAGTTGGCGTGTTTCAAGCCCAGCCAAGATGAAATTGTCAATTGGATTTTCGCACCAGTTAGGGTTGTTGACCTTGGGTAAGGAGGGAAGCCGGACAGGTTGAAATGCCCAGTGTTGAATTGCCTCACCGCGTTGCTCCAAGGTCGTTGTGTTTTTTGGCCAGGTGGCACCCTGGTCAACCCATGCCTCAAGGAGCTTGATTTCCGCTGCGGATAGAGGACGTCCCTCGTCTTTGGGTGGCATTCTTCGACCACGGGGACCATTCCCTTTAACCAGCTGGACAAGGCGACTGTCCTGGATATTGCGAGGTACGATCACTGGGCCTCGGTCACCTCCTGCAAAGGCAAGGTCGCGACGATCTAATCTCAGGCCACCTTCTTGGATATCCGCGCTATGACAGGAGTAGCAGTGCCGGCGCAAGATGGGGCGAATATCCCGTTCAAAGTCAATGATTCGGGCGCGCTGACGTGATTCATTTTCGGCAGCGGTGCCCAAACTGGCACCGTAACCGAAGCAGCACAGTAGCAAGAGCCAGGATGCTGTGCGCGTTATTGGTTGGGGTTTGGTTTCTGGCATCACGGACCTGATTGCGTGGTGAAGCAGGAAGGTGAACAAATTTGAGAACAGGCTGCAAAACCTCTTTAGTTAGTGGTGAAGCCTGTACCACTCCAACATTCTAAGCAAAACCGGAACCACTTTGAATTGGATTCGTTTCAGTCTCCGCCGACTGAGCGTGGATTACAGAACGCATGACACCTTGGGATCAGTGGAAATGAGATCGTGCCTGGTCCATGACAAAACATGATGGGCTGACGAGTTTATCAGGGAAGCCTTGGCGCGTTGTTGCCGAAGCGGCAAGGCTGGAATTCCCGATCTTACCAGACGCGATTCAAGATATCCCGCAACTCAGTATCTTTGATCTCGCGTGGATTTCCACGCATGCTATTGCCGCCTGAACTGGCAGCAATGGCAGCCAGTTGGTCTTTGTTGACGCCCATGTCTCGCAGGTGTTCCGGAAGCCCCATACTGCGGCTCAAGGTGATGATGGCTTCAATCAGGGATTCTGCAGACCCCGTGTGGAAGTTCGTTCGTGCAGCGTCCAGCCGGTTGAGATCGTCTCGCGCACATTCGAGATTAGCTTGCAAGGCAATCGGCAGCATGACCGCACATGCTAATCCGTGTGGAATTGAGGCGTGAATGCCTAAGGAGGCAGCAACTCCATGTGCCATTCCTAGACCGGAGTTCGCCAGCGATATTCCAGACAGCAACGCTGCGTAAGACATTTGTTCGCGCGCGGTCCGTGACTCAGGGTCTTGCATGACGAGTGGCAGAGCCGTCCAGGCATGACGAAAACCTTCCAATGCCAGGCTGCGGGTTAATGCATTAGCGCGACAGGACAGGTAGCTCTCCACGCACTGTGTAAGAGCGTCCATGCCACTATGTAATGTGACGTTGGGTGACGTCGTAATCGTTAATTCAGGATCAACGAGAGCTATGTCCGTCAGCATCGTCTCGGCCCTCAGGCTCTTTTTGAATCCTGCATGTGGTGAGGAGATGACGGCGTTCTTGGTTGCTTCACTACCTGTTCCAGCTGTTGTCGGCATTAGCAGTGTGGGAAGGGGGTGTTTTGTCAAAGAGAGTTCGCGGCCGACACCTTCCAGATAGTCAGAAACCGAAGCTGTAATGGTTTGTGGTATTAAGGCTGCGATAGCCTTCGCTAAATCGAGAGCCGCACCTCCGCCGATGCCCAGGATTACATCGGCTTTCCACTCCCTGGCTCGTTGGACCGCCTGGTCTACATCTGACACGATTGGTTCTCGGTGAATCAATTCCGGCGCACTGATGGTGATGCCAGTGTTGTCGAGTGTGTTTCGTATTGAATCGAAAAAGCTGTGCTGTAGCAGAGTTCGCGAGCCAAGAACTATAAAGCACCGCGTTCCTAGAGGCGCAATCATGTCGCCTAACTCACGTCGTCTTCCCCAGCCAAACACGATTCGCTTGGGTGTGAGTAGATCGAATGCAAAGGGCGTCGGGATGTTCATGCGAGATCAGTCCAATTACGTTTTCCGCCAGGCCAGGGTCGGTGTTTTCCCGGAGTTGACTCGTTTGCTGTCGCTCTGTGCTGCACCTGTGGGGCTTTCGCCAGCGGCGCAGGGTTACAGCAAGCAGAGGGGGAATGCTGCTGCAAGTAGTTGCCTGGCGACGACATTGCTATCGATCAACGACACGATTCCAGCGTCATGCGGCATCCAGGCAAACGCCTTGGTGATCCTCGTGAATGGCAATCACTGCGAGTCCGTGTTCCTGCGCGATTTCGGCAACTTGAGGTTCGTCGATGATGATCGTTTTACCAGCTTCGACTGCAAGGACACGTCCACCGGCCGCGATCAGGGCTTCAATTGTGCCAATTCCAATCGTAGGAACATCAAACCGCATGTCTTGGTTGGGCTTGGCGACTTTTACCAGTGTGAAATTGCCACGGTTGGATAGCTCCCCTGCCCGCTGTATGCAGGCGTCAGTTCCTTCGATGGCCTCAACCGCGAGCACCACCCGGTTCTTGACTGCCACAGTTTGGCCAATGTCCAGTTGTCCCATTTGTTTGGCAACACGCCAGCCAAATTGCACATCTTGTCGTTGGTCTTCTGTGAGCCGACTGCCACTAAGTGGTCCAGGTTTCACGAGTAACTCCGGTGCGTAATCGGTTGCTGGGCCAAAAGTGATCCCGCCATCAGCAAACATGTTTACGGCGGTCAACATAAAGTCGTCATCGTTACAGTTTTTTGACCGAGTAATGAAATGCGGGATGACTACCTTCCGGACACAATGCCAGTCCGGAAGATGCCTGATCCAGTGCCCACTATGGAAGAGTAGTCTGTGCTTGAAAAGTTTCCCCGCCATTGTGGCATGAAGTACATGACGTCGCTGGAAGTAGCGGATTTGTTTTCCTGTCTTGGCAATTCCGGTCCACTGGAAATCATCGCACAAATCAGCGAGCGCGGGGTCTGCATGGTCTTTGATGCCCAGGCAGCAGACGCGGTGGCCGGAATGCTTGAGAGCCTGCGCGACAAGTAGAGGGTACCGGCCCCAGCCAGCTAACAATCCAATGGGTCCTTGTTCCGTCAGCTTATGTGGGCCCGAAATAGTCATTGCTGGTTGTGGGGGGTAGTTGGCCAGGTTGACAATCTGTCCAGAGGTGTGGGCCCGTAACAAAATGTGGTTACGTCCTCTCTGGCACCGGTTAGATTGTCTTAAGCTGCTTTCCGGTTGTCGTTATCCGCTTGCTTGTTTTCCAGTTCGCCGACGCGGCGTTGTAGCTCTTTGAAAGTACGCACGAATCCGGGCATTTTTTTCCAGGCAGAGAAGGCTTTCCAGAACTCTTTCCCCGGCATCGCCGGGGTACCCATCCGAGTTTCGCCAGGCTCAATATCGGCCATGTGCCCTGATTGTGCGCCTAGGCGCGCCCCGGTGCCGATGTGTAGATGATCTCGTAACCCCACTTGCCCGGCCATTACTACGTAATCACCGGTTACACAACTGCCGGCGATGCCGACTTGCGAGCAAATGCAATTGTGACGACCAATGTGGCAGTTGTGTGCGATCATTACTTGATTGTCGATCTTGGTTCCTTCGCCGATCGTTGTACTACCGTAGGTTCCCCGATCGATTGTAGTTCCAGCGCCGATTTCCACTTTGTCACCGATAACGACATTGCCAAGTTGGGCTGAGAGGTGGTGTTCACCGTTGATGGTTTCATAACCGAAGCCGTAAACACCAATGGATACATTGCTGTGAATAATCGCGTGTTTGCCGACCTGCGTTTTCTCGTACAGTACTGTATTCGGGAAGATTGTGACGTGATCCGCCAGAACGCTGCCAGCCATAATGTGGACGCCTGGGTGAATCGTGCAGTGGTTGCCAACGACTACGTCGTTCCCAATTGTCACACCAGCGTCGATATGGACATGTTGGCCGATCTTGGCTGTGGGACTGATTCGCGCACCGTCGCTGATCGTTGGTGCTTCGGCTGGGATGGGCGGATCGAAATGTCTGATGATCTGTGTGAACGCCTGTTGCACATTCTTGACGCGAATACAGGGCAGACCCTGGGCGTCGAGGTCAAATGGCAGCAGGACAGCGCGCGCCGATGACTCAGATAGTTGCTTCAGTGCGTTACTTGAATCGGCAAAAGTAAGATCGTTTGTTTTGGCGTCCCGAATGATGGCAGCACCGTCTACGGAAATTTCGGGGTTGCCGGCCAATTGCCCGTCGACCATGCGGGCGATTTCACCGAGCGTAAGGGGCACAGATGATCTCCTGCTGGAATAAGTCCGCGCGCGTCCATTCTCGTGACCTGGACGCCGAAGGGCCATAGTCGCCAAGGGGGAGGATAATAGTCGATGCGCTGACCAGGCACCAATAGCGTTGGTCCGCAGCTACAGTTTTCATTTTGGTGCTAGCAGCGCTAGCAAATGCTTGAGCGAGGTAATTGTGTGTGGCTCGGATCCCGTTGCAGTTCGATTCAGATGCAGACCTTGCCACCCTGCTGCGAGCGCTCCGGTGAGATCGTTTTCCCGATCATCACCCACCAGCAGGATTTCGGAAGGGTGCAAATTCATTTGAGAGGTGATTTCCTGAAAGAAACGCGGGCTTGGTTTGGGAAAGCCAACCTCGGACGAACAAAAAACTTCCCGTGTTTGGTCTAATGGCTGCAGTTCTTGGCAGATATTCAAGAGCCTCGTGTCGAAATTTGAGGCGATTCCCAGCCGTATCTTCGCTGCGGTCAAGTGTTGCCAGGTTGCCGGTACGTCGTCGTACAAAGACCAGTTGCGACTGTCACCGAAATAGTTCCACAGGTGTGTAAAAAGTCCGTCTTCTGCGTGTTCAACATCGCTAAAGACTTCACAGATGATGCTGCGCCATCGGTCCTGTTCTCGTACATCACTGGTCGGGCGTCTTTCCAGAGTGGTGGCGTATTTTTTGGTTGCTGGAACGGAACGTTGTTCGTTTACCATTGACTCTGAATCGCGGTTGGCCTGTTCGTCGTATCTGAGTTTGTCTGCTTGCTCCTGTTTGCAGAGCGCTTTGCGAAAACGGTCTGCAATGACGTTGACCGTCAAATGTGATCCAAATTGGCACCCTGCCTGATGATAGGCTTGTGCAACTGATGGCTGCGGGTAGATCAAGGTCCCTACGGCATCGAAAAGGACCGCCTTGCATGCTGGGTACATTTCCCCGATCGCTATTTAGCAGGCCTCAATGCAGATTGACATTGTCGTAAGGTGGCCCCCCTGGACGCACTTGGGCAGAGATCTCCCACGCTAGAAGAACATCCTCACAATGTCGTTGCTAATAACGAATAGCATAAGCATCAGCAAGCAGCCGACGCTGACTAATGTGAGGGCCATTTGCAGACGCTCGTTGGGAGGTTTTCCTGTTAACATCTCCCAGCTCAGGAAAACCATGTGTCCCCCATCTAATGCGGGGATGGGCAAGAAGTTCAAGATTGCCAGGTTAACGCTCAAGAATGTCAAGAAGAGGAGCAGGCTGGTAATTCCGCGAGACGCCTCTGAACCGGCCATCCGGGCGATAGCAACAGGTCCTCCAAGTTGTTTGGGAGAGAGCTGTCCGGTGGCCAGTAGCCCCAGGAACTGGAAAACTCCTGCTCCGCGTTCCTTGATTTCACGGAAGCTGAGTGCCGTGGCCTCTCCCCATGACGCAGCCGTATGCACGCGCTGAAATGAAAGCGGTTTAAGGCCTCGAGACCCCGTGTCCCAGGATACGTCGGATTCGATTGCTGAGAGCGTTGCCGTATGTTCTGAGCCCGATCGTTGAATGGTCAGCTGCACATCCACACCATCAATCAATGTTTGTACAAGGCTATTAACGAAGGTCCAGTTGCTGCCATTGGCACCCAGTAGTACCGGTTCGTTCCAAGCCTTGCCAAACTTGATTTCGGCAGCTTGCTTTGCGGCACCACTCGCGACGAGTGTGATTTGAATAATCTCATCGCCGGGCAGTATGTTGTGCTCTTTGTCTTTGCTCTTGCCGATTATTTTGGCGACGGTGGTAGAAACCGAATAGGCCACGCCGACTACTTCCAGAGACTGGTAATCGCCATCCGCGAAAGTCGCTGTTGTGTCCGTTGGAAGCGTTACCTTTAACTCTGTCACCGTTTCCTGATCTGCGCGTTTGACCTTGAAAATCAACGTTTCTTTTTTCGTTCTGGCGATGCGTTGCGGTAACGTAATTGGGTCGCCAGCAGATTCTCCATCGACTTCCAGAATCAAGTCGCCTTTCTCGAATCCCGCTCGCTCCGCGGGTGAGTCCTTGCGTACATTGACGACTGGGCCCATCTGCATTTGCAGTCCCAAATGTCGTAGACGTCGCGGTGGTAATGGGATCGTTTCTTCTGAAGTTTCACCTGTTTCGCTCTGGTGTCGTACTAGGAGATTGACAGGTTGGTCAAACCGAGCCTGAATCCGAGAAGCCAATTCATGGAACTTGATTTGTTTTGTCGACGCGTCGACTGGCAACATCTCACCTTCGACACCAATAATCACATCCCCGGAGCGAAATCGATTCAAACTAGAATCTTCGTCGGTCGATGTGGGCGGAGCGGCTAATTTTGTAGATAAGGGTCCAAAGACACCCAGGGTAGGCATTGAGGGGCCCCCTGCCCTCTTCCGGCTTTGCGGCGTAATCTCATACCACTGCGGCTTGTTTTCGCCTCGTCGGACTAGCAGATTGAGAGGCGTGATTTCCTTTTGAAGACCCTGGT
>CAZITS010000089.1:0-11847 GCA_964542185.1 uncultured Pirellulaceae bacterium | reverse complement strand
AGATGCTTACTTTCAAAGGACATACCAAACAGGTCAACAGCGTGAGTTTCAGCCCGGACGGTAAGCAGCTGGCCTCCGCCAGCTGGGATCAGACGGTGAAAGTCTGGGACACGGCCACGGGTCAGCAACTGCTCACGCTCGAAGGGCACACGAACCGCGCCACCTGTGTTTGTTTCAGCTCGGATGGGAAATGGCTGGCCACCACGGGTGAGGACGGAATGGTGAAAGTCTGGGACGCGACCACGGGCCAGGAGCCGTTCACGCTTAAAGGACACACGGGGCATGCCAAAAGTGTCACCTTCAACCGGGACGGGACACTGCTGGCTTCGGGTGGCGCCGATACCACCTTGAAGGTCTGGGACGCGGCTACGGGCCAGGAGACGCTGACACTCCAAGGGCACGCCGATGCTGTCAGCAGCGTGTCTTTCAGCCCGGACGGGAGCCGGCTGGCATCCACCAGTTATGACAACACGGTGAAGGTCTGGGACGCAGCCACAGGTCAGGAGGTGCTCACGCTGCAGGGCCACGTCGTTCCCGTTATCAGCGCGAGTTTTAGCCCGGACGGCAAGCGGTTGGCCACCTCGAGCGTCGGGGGATTGAAAGTGTGGGACTCCCGGCCCTGGACGCCCGCACTCCGCGCCCAGTCGCAGGCGTATGGTCTGTTGACGTTGCGACGCAGCCAGGTGGCATCGTTGGCAGCACTCCAGGAGGTGGTTCGCAACGACCAGACGATCAGCGACCAGGTCCGCCAACAGGCATTGGACTGGTCCCCACTCTTCTGGAACGCTCGGCAGTAGGTCTACTGGCGAACACCGGCCGCACAGCGGGCAGGATGATGCAACGGCCCCCACCAGGATAGAGGCTGACGCGGCGGCATGTGACGCTAACCCGGCCCGCACCGGCGGCGCGGACGACCTCGCGATTCGGCAACGCCGGCGTGGGCGACCCGGGTGCCACAGAAGCTGAGAATCTTCCGTTTGGCCATCTCTTTGAGGTCAACCAGTCCGTCGGCGGTGATTTGGATCGTGTTAAACTGACCGCGCCACACGCCCAGGTTCCCCAGAGATCGCGGCACTGTGAACGGCGCAGCGGCAGTTGGAATCCCTTGCGCGGCTGGACTGCATTGCGCGCGGCTGGACTTGCTGCCTACGAAGTCGACAGAGAATCCGCCAGCGCGGCGGATCCTCGCTAGACGAGTTCCCGCAGAGGGGCGACCCCTTCCTCAATCGGCGTTTGCGGTCGGCCCCGCAGGTCAAAGAGCCGGTCGCGCGCGGAAGCATTGAGGAGCCCAATGTTGTGGAAGAGCGTCGCGAAGACCTCGTGAAACTTCACCGGACGGTCATCAGGTTCGGCCGCCTGGCGATCGGTCGAGCCGATCACCTGACCGTTGTTCATGCCGCCACCAGCGAGCATCGCAAAGTTCGCTTTGGGCCAATGATCGCGTCCCGCGTTGCCATTGATCTTCGGTGTGCGTCCGAACTCTCCCCAGACGACCACGGAAACATCCTTGTCAAGTCCGCGCTCGTGGAGGTCGCTCACGAGAGCTGTCAATGCTTGATCCAACAGCGGCACGTCCTGGCGGGCACGCCCGAAGTTATTGCCGTGCCAGTCCCAACGGCTGAAGTTGAGTGTCACGTAGCGGGCGCCGGCCTCGACGAGGCGACGAGCCACCAGGAAGTTAGTCGTAACACGAGGAGCACCGTCCGAGACGAAGTCGCTGCTGGCAGGCCCGTAACGCTCGACGACCTTCGGGTCCTCGTGCGAGACGTCGAGCGCATCGACAAGCTTCGACGAAGCGAGAATCCCCAGTGCCTGTTCGGTGAACTCATCGATAGCGCCGATCTTGCCGCCAGCGTCGGCGTCGCGTCGAAAGCGGTCGAGCGAAGCACGCAGACGGTCGCGATCTTGCAGCTGATCGAGTGAGATGCCCTTAAGCACCATGTCTTGAGCGGATTCGGCCAGTCCTTTTCCGTCCCTCCCTTTCTTGCCGTCGACGACCCGGAACGGACCGTGCGCGAGTCCCAGAAAACCACCTGTGCCAGGATCCCCCCAGCGTCTTTCGATCGTGGGGTACATCAGTGACATGTGAGGTGGCACCTCTGGTGTCACAGGACCGGCCCAGCGCGAAATCCAGGCCCCGATCGAAGGTCGACCACCGGCCGGCGGGCTGTTCTCTCGGCGCGCATACCCAGTTACGCACTGGTAGAGATCGTGACTCGGCTGCGAGTCAGCCATGGAGCGAATGATCGTGAACTTGTCCATCATCTTTGCCAAACGCGGCATGAGCTCACTAATCTGGACACCTGCGACGTTGGTGTCGATTGGCTGAAATTCGCCACGGATTTCCTTAGGCGCGTCGGGCTTCAAATCTACCATGTCCTGGTGCGGCGCTCCGCCTGGCAGGAGGACATTGATAATCGACTTATGCGAGGATCCGGTACGGGAACGCGCTTCGGCGCGAAGCGACGCAGGAAGCGACAGGCCGGCAGCGGCGGACCCAAACGTACCGATTCGAATAAAGTCACGACGCGAGACGCCGTCACAAAATTTTCCCGAAGTCGCGGGGCCGAGGATGGTTAACATAAGTGGCGTGCCTCTTCTACTGGATCGAATACGGACCGTCTTTCGCAGTCACGTCGCAACATCTTTCCCAAATCGTTCCCCGGAATCCACCGCCAGCAGATGAACTGATACTGACTTGTAGTTTCGAACCGGATCACGCTGTAAGTTTACCAATATCCCCCATTCTAATGCAAGATTCTACCACGTCCCTCCCCATTTCTCCCACCGACTGGGCCGAGAGGGCAGTTTGGCTTACCCGGGAAAGCTCCGGACGCGCAGTAGGGGCTAGTTCTCGCCCCCACACTCAGACAACGTCTGCTGCGATTCGGCGACGCCAGACGATCGGCCCCTGGTTCCATTCACAGCGCGCCCCCGCGTGCGGATTCGCTATGATGGTGGCCTCGCAGGCGACCTGCCCAACCGCGGCGACAGCGACGCACGCTCCGGCTGCTTGTTGAACCACGTTCCTCCCCTGTGCAGGCCATATTCCGATGCAGGATCCGCATAGAGCATCCAGTTATGTCTCCGCTTCTGGTTACCGAGTCCTCCTACCAGTTCATTCCCCCGCACCGTGGCAATCTGTGGCCGCGGTTGTTGAATTATCTGGTGCCGGGTTATTTGCGACGGGTGAGCGGGGTCACCGAAGTCGAGATCCGCGGTGCGGAACGCGTTGCGGAGTTGCTGCGTGACCGGCACGGAGTTTTGCTGGCACCGAACCACTGCCGCATGTCGGACGCGATCGTGTTGCAGTGTCTGGCGCGGCGATTGCGTCAGCCGTTCTTTGTGATGGCCAGCTCGCACTTGTTTCGGGGGAGTCGATGGGAGGCCTTCGTTCTGCGCCGACTGGGTGCGTTTAGTGTTTATCGCGAGGGCGTCGATCGCCAGGCAGTGCAGACGGCGATCGATATCCTGGCCGAGGCGCGTCGTCCCCTCGTGCTGTTTCCCGAAGGGGCCCTCAGTCAGGCGAACGAACGGCTCAACGCATTGATGGAAGGGGTGTCGTTGATTGCACGCAGCGCTGCCAAAAAGATGGGCCGTCAGGAGTCGGAGCGGAAGGCAGCCACGGGGCGCAGCGTGTTTGTGGTGCCGGTTGCGATTCGCTACCTGTTCAAAGGGGACATTGAACAGACGGCCGGACCGTTACTGACCCGTATCGAACGCCGCCTGTCGTGGAGGACGCGCGAGGATCTTCCCCTCGTACAACGGATCTTGCGCCTGGGGCCCGCGCTGCTGGCGCTCAAAGAAATGGAATACCTCGGAGAAACGCAGACCGGGGAGCTCGATCAACGGTTGGAGCGAATGATCGATCATCTGTTAGAACCGCTGGAACGGGAGTGGCTCAAAGAAGCGACCACCGATTCGGTGATCAGCCGGGTCAAAGAGCTGCGCAAGGCGGTGTTGCCTGAGATGATCGACAGCGAGCTCTCCGCAGGCGAGTTGGCGCGTCGCTGGCGTCAACTGGAGGATATGGAACTTGCCCAGCAACTGAGCCTGTACCCCGCCAAATACGTCGCATCGCGGCCCAGCGTCGACAGGATTCTCGAGACCGTCGAGCGGTTTATGGAGCATCTCGCAGGAGAGGAAGATCCACATTCACCGATGAAGGCCGTTGTCGAGGTCGGCGAGCCGTTGGCCGTAGCGCCCAAACGAGATCGAAGTGTCAGTGAGGACCCGGTTTTGGCGCACCTGGAACGGTGCTTGAGCGAGATGCTCGAGAGATTGTCAACGGAGTCGGTCCTCTACAACCCGTCCAGCGGCGCAGACTCGCGCTGAGGAGAATGTCGTGACCGAACTGTCAAGTGGACCTGTGCATGGCGGGGTCTCGGGAAGGTGGGCGACGATCGCCAGCATGTACGTCGGTTACGCGACATTTATGGTTCTGAGGATGATCCCCACGGTGACCGGCGCGTCGATGCGAGACGATCCCACCCTCGACATCGGTCTGGCCGAGTTGGGTCTGATCTTCGCCTGGGGGACGTGGGGAGCGGTGGTCGGCAAATTTATTGGGGGCCTGGCAGCGGACTGGTTTGGCGGTAAATGGACATTTACGGTGGGATTGTTACTGACGTCGGTGTTCATCGGTTTGTTCGGGCTCTCTAACGGGTTAGAGATGTTCCAGGCGATGTTCTTCCTGGCACTGCTGGCCAAGTCGTTTGGCTGGCCTGCGATGGCCAAGATCATCACCAACTGGTTTTCCCCACAACAGTACGGGGGGGTCTGGGGAGTGCTGGCGACGAGTTCGCGTGTGGGGACATTGGTGGCGACCATGGCCCTGGGCGCGTTGCTGGCGGTGATGCCCTGGCGTTCTTTGCTGGGGGTCGCGGCAGGCGGCGGGATATTGGCCGTGGTATATTTCGCGTTTACCCTTCGCGAACACCCGGTGTCTGGCTCTCTCGCCCAGCACAACGACGACCGCGACGCACCGCCTGCACCCCATCCCCTGGACGATCTGTCGCTTCCCGCAGCGCTCTGGGTGTTTGTCACGAGCCGCCAATTCTGGCTGATCACCGGCAGCCTGATGGGGTTGACCATCCTCTGGGATTTTCTGTTGTTCGTACCGCTGTACCTCAAAGATACGCTTTCCCTGACCGTGGCACAGGCTTCGATGGCAGCATCGGCCTTTCCTCTGGGAAGCCTGGTCTCGGTGTTGGCCGGTGGTTACGTGTTTGATCGACTCAGCCGTAAACAGGCGGCCCGAGTGTTTGGCCTGCTGTTGACCGTGGCGACGGGCTGCATCGGCACCTTCCTGGCAATGCCCTACTTCGGGCTCACGTCAGCGAGTCTGACCGGGCTTTCGGTCTTCTTGCTATTTCTCTTTGGCGTCTGTGTCGCGCCCTGCTACTACATCCCGATGAGTGTGTTTGCGATTGAGTTTGGAGGCCCGCATTCGGGGTTCCTGATCGCTCTTTTGGACGCGATCGCGTTTGGGGTGAACGCCCTCTTTCAACTGTTTGCCGGCAGGATCGCAGAAATCAGCTGGCAGTTATTTCTGGCGGTCCTGATGGCGGTTTCAGCCGCGTCGCTGGTAATGATGTTCTGGTTTCTCTGGGGTGAGGCGGGGCGCCGACAGGAAAGCGTCGCCAGCCAGCCATAGCCTGCGGAGACTGGGCCCACATCGGGGCAGTTTGCCTCTGGCAGTCCTGGCAGTAGCTACCAGAGTTCAGGGAGGCGCTCGCCGGACGATTACGGAACAGGGCGCAGCAAGCTTATTTCGCCAACCTTGACATTGTGGCCACCCATTTTGAAATAAACCGGTCCAGCGGAAGCGATGTTCTTCATCTGGTGTTCATACTTTCCGACCAGTGCGGATTCCCGTTCATCGTACCCATCAAACCCTGCATACACTGCAACGTTCTGGGGGTCGAAATAAAACGTGTACCAGATATCCCTGCTGCCGTTTGCTGACAGTGGAATATCGTACCACCCGGCAGGCAGCTGTTTACTATCCTGGTGCCAGTAGGTCCGCAGGAGATCGGTTTTCTCGGTTCTAGGCGAAAAGACATGCGTAAACCAGAACCCCGAATCGCGAATGCTGATGGGGACTAAACCAGTTCTGATCCCGCAGTCAAAGGACGCTTTCCGGCCTGCAGCATGTACAGCGATGTGTGCCCGCAGTCGGTAACGCCGGTCACCTGAACCGCTGAGGAGGTCATCGAACCGACTCATTGAAACAAGCGTGGCATTAGGTCTCTGAGCAAAAAACAGCCAGCCGTCACTGACCTTCGGTAGCATGCCGCTGCTGCCGGCTGTAGCCTCAGACCACTTACTGTTATTGATATGCTCGCCGGCAAAATCATCTGTGAGCACACCCTGCTTCACTGCCGGCTCATCCAGAATCTTCTCCAGGGCAATGTCATCCCAGAATACGGGCATCCCTGTGCCTGCGGTCGGCCAGTTGAGAGTGGTCCTGATGGAAACAACCGCGGTATCGGCCCCGGGTGGCGCTGTGAAGGTCGTTTCCAACGAAGTCCAGCCGCTTTCGGGGCACGTGCTTTTCAGACGCCGGTAGTTGGGTTCCGGCCAGAGGGCTTTACCGGCACTCTGGAAACGAACATCGGTGCTGAAAAGACGTGTTCCAGTTTCCGGGGAAGCCGCATATCTACCGCGAACACTCAGCCTGTATCTTGCCCCTGGCTGCACTCGGATTTGTTGAGAGAGTGTTCCCGTACCCTGCGCAGCATAACTGCCGTTGCGAGGGCTCTCTCTGGTAACTTTGAGTTCTCCGGTCGTTTCCCATGCTGAGAGGTCCCCCGTTTCAAAGGTTCCGTTGGTCAGCAGGTTGGCCCGTACAGGATGGTTCAACGCAAAAATCTGCGACCGTGCGGACTGGTGAAGAGGAGTCCCACGCGCGAACTTCCGCCAGAAGGCAAGCGCATCTGTCCCGTTACCTTGACCGAGCAGATGCTTTGTTATCTGGTCGCACAATCCGTCAAGCATCGTGCGCATGTCACTGAATTCCGTGACATGCGAGAAATACGACATGTAGTTGGGACCCGTGACTACCTGGTTGACCTGGGGATATGAACGCAACTGCCTCAGGAATGACTCTTTCATGGCCTGCAGTTGAGCCAGTTCTTCAGCCAATTCCGTTGCGCGGTCAAGTGATTCCGCGGCCTCAGTGAAGATCTTTTCCTGTCGGAGTGTGTATTTGAACCTGCCCAGCAGGAATGTCCGGTAATACTTCCATGCGTCTGCCACACGGGCCAGTCTGAATGCATCTGCCTCCGTGGCGGCGGCCTGTTCCGCCGCGGCAATCTGTTTATCCAGAAAGCTGACGTCATCGATGGAATAGTGGTCAAATTCATCGTGGTCTTCTAACCAGCCAACCCACTGGTACCCCAGGAACCTGCGGTTGGTGCCCCTGCGGTCATAGATTTTTTCGAGCCGGTCCCAGAATGCCTCCATGGGTTGAGCGGCGGCTCCGAACCAATCTCGGCAGTAAGCTCGCATGATCTCATCGGGGTCGGCATTCACGTTCCACATCAGTTCCTGCATGTAGCGATATTTCGGCCCGTCAAACGACCAGTTGCCACCGACTTCGGAGACATGGGCTATGGCTCCCAGTTCGTCGTGTCCCCACTTCAAAAAATCGCGCATCGCGTGCGGGAAGTGGCGGAAACCTACGAACGAGTTGCCGTAGGCATAGGAATACAAGCTGACCGAATCGGTTTTCTTCTGCCATTGCCTGACCAGGTCCAGGTGGTCCTCGAGATAGACGGTGACCATGACGGAAATGTTCTTCTCAAGCCCGAAACGGGGCATCGCCGCCGGCGCCCCGTACGCGAGGGTCGCAATCTTCTTGTCCGGATGGGTTTTGGCCACCTCCTTGGCTACCTGGTTGACCCAGTGCCAATACCGTTCCGATACCGTGTAGGGCGGGTCCGCGGTAGCAGCGAATCTCCGGCACAAGTCGCACTCGCACCAGCCGGATGAATCGTTGTGGCCCATGGACACCGTCGGGACACCGGGGTGCTTGGCAAAGTACTCGCGCGCATACGAGACCGCGTGTTGAACCGTCTGCGGGTTCGACATGCAGATCTGCCAGCCGTTGCCGTAGTCCCAGTGCCATCGTCCTTGTCGTTGGCCGCGCTGGAGAGCTTCCCGCAACTTGGCGTGCTCTGGATGGGTCCCACTCAACAGGCTCTTGGCCCGGCTGTCAGATACAGTGAAAAACGCAAACCACTCCGGGTGCTGCTGGTAATCCTGCCTGCTGAAGATCGCCTGGAATTCGTGGCTCCCGAACGATCCGCCACCCTCAGGTCTTCCTCTGAGATACCGGCGGTTCTTATCAAAGTAATACATGCCCAGGTTGGCGCGGCTGAGGTAATGCGGCTCGTGTTTCTGGCTGAATTCGTAATCAACCCGAATTGTCGGCACGGAGGGCACAATCTCGCCGTAGACGGCATCGGGGAAAAGCCATCGCACGCCGGCAAATTGCATCAGGAACTCTTCAACCGCCCAGCGTGAGGATTTCAATCGGATACCCGATAGAACAAGATGATGCTCGCCATCCACTGCCAGGTGTTTGAGTAGAAACCCGTCCGCATACAAGTCTTTGACCTCGGGTACGTGCTTCAAGACAAACGCATCAGGACCTACATGAATGATGACCGAACCATCAGCCGCCCCGCGACCAGGAGTGATATCCCTGCCGGTAACTCGGGAGAGGTATTCGCATAGATCGGCAGCCGCATCTGAGTGGACCTGACCCGTCGCGCTTAATACGCAGGGCAGGGGGCTGCTCGGAGAAATGATGGTAACCACCGCTGCATCGGCAACTACCGGAAAAACAAAGCTACCAAAGCCAACTGCTATTAGAAGCCACTGCCATCTGACACTACAGTCTGCTGGTCGATCCATTTCAACTTGCTCTTTCGGTTGCCATATGAACTTGATGATTTGTGCCCGGCAGCTGTCCGCAACACCGAGTCTCCCGCTCCAGCGAGGGCGTCTCACAGCATCTTCCGCAGCTCTTTGCCGACGTCGACTGCTTTTCGTGTTCCCCCGAATTGGCAGCGCAAACGCATGCTAGTCTACAGCACCCACTTCTACAAAACCGATTCGAGAACAATACCCATGCACCGATGCATTTCAGCTCGCGGACCCCCAGAAAGGTCACCACGATCTATCCATTCCAGGCCGGCCAGCTGTCAACACGGCGTTCCTTCATGCCATAACTGACATTCAGCAAGCCATCCCAGCCGTTCACCGTTGCGGATTACGTCAACGCAAAGTATGGCAGGGCCCGGCTGGTCAAGTTGCGAAACACGAACCTCGTGCCTGGATCGATGGCATGCGCCGGGAGCGACCAGACCGTGGGCAGTAGGTGGCTCGGCGATCACACCTGGCACCATGATCAACCGTAACGCAACATCGATCGGCTCGAGCCCTAGGTTCTCCACGACCACATCAATCGTCGCCCGCTCCCCGGCGGCCAGCCGCACACGGTACGGCTCGATACGAACCCAATCCGCCCGGCACTTTTCTCCTGCTGCGTCTTCGACCAGGCCCGACAAAACCTCTTCCAGACGCCGTGCACTCTCCCGAAAGTCAAGCAGGTCCTGCCGCGTCACCGGTGTATCCGCGCGCCCCTGTGGCGCATCACCGTCCGCGCTTGGAAGCGCCCGGCGGTGGTGGCCGTGAAGCAGGACATCTGGCTCGATTTCGAGCATGCGTTCCGCGACCTTCAGGTGGTTCGTAGCCGTAACCCGATTCGCAAAGATGATGTGGCCGTGAGAGAGGCGGCCAGCGCGCAGATGAGCTGAATCACCCATCGCCAAATAACCGACCCCGTTCATCTGAAAACTGATGCCGGAGTGGAGATCTGTCTGCCCGGGAAGATCGTGCATTTGCATCTCAATTCCGCGCCACGCAAACCGTTCTCGGTCACGGAACGTGCGTTCGACAGCGATGCGTTTGGGAAGCAGGCACGGCATATTGTAACGTTGGGGATCGCGCAAGATCGGCGCTATTCGGTCAAGACACCAGACGGGGACCTGCCAACGGCGCTGCAGGTATGGCACCCCAATGACATGATCGTCGTGATAGTGAGTGATTACCACCGCGTCGATTACGTCGACTCCGTAATCTCTTTTCAGAGTATCAATCGCGGTCGGCAGAAATCGCGTGCGATAGCCCAGCGCGCATGGCCTGGCATGCGCGGCACTTGCGTAACCGAGATCGATCAGCAGAGCGTGCCCGTCATTGGATCGCAACACATACCAGCTACAACTCTGTTGCGTACTCTGCAAGAGTCGTGGTGCAAGCTCGAAAAACTCCTCGGCCGAGGACGGCTCAATGGGGTGATCCAGCTCTGTACAAAAGGCAGACAGTCGCTCGCCAAGTGACTCCAGCGTCTCGCTTGGGGAATCGATCGGCATGCCATGGCCCGGACACAGGACATCCGGCAAGGCGTCCCGCAGTAAAGCGATGGACGAGATGGACAGCTCGGCCCCCAGTGCGTCCCCGTATCCAAACTGAAGGTTGTGGATCTGCGGCACGTTGCCGCTGCCGTCGACGAGGTCACCTGTGAAAGCGATCCGACGGCCTGAGAATTCGCCTGAAAACATGACTGAGCCAGGTGTGTGGCCCGGTGCAGGGAGCACCTCCAATTCCACATCGCGCCAACGAAAGAAGGCAAAGTCTTCCAGCGATTCGTCAACCGGAACATTCCGAGGCAACGAAAAAAAATCCGCCACTTGATTGTAGTTATGGTAAATCTGCCGTCGGCGCCAGAAAGCTTCTACGTCCTCGACCAGATGTCGTTCCAGCTCAGGAACGGCAATCTTTGTCCGCGTCCTGTCCAGGCGGTAAAGGCCAGAGCATTGGTCACGATGCGCATGTGTGAGCAGCACCCATTCGAGCCTTTTGACGCCAATCTGAGCCACCTCGTCCCACCAGTCACCATCGCCAGGGTCAATCATCAGTGCCGCATCGCCAGCCACGATGACGTAGGAACTACAGGTTCCTCGAATCTGAAAAACATTATCGACAACACGGTAGATTCGATCGGGCATGACTCTTCCTCACAGGATGCCGGAACTCGCCAACGACTTGCACCTGCAGCAGGCTACACATGAATCCTCTTGCAGAAAAACGAATCACGCCTGCGCATGCAAAACGCCCCCGCGTGAATGCTATAATCTGCCCTGCCGAGTCATCAAAGTCACGGCTAATGTCACCGGCACGATCATTTCAAAGAGCATTTGCCCCCAGGTGCCCAATGGGTCTTCAACGTCAACGCATTCTTAATCGACTTGGAACTGTATGGAAGATTGCAGCAGTGCTGCTGACTGCATTCACACCGATGCCAGCACTGGCACAGAACAAGACCACGGCGCGAGGTGTTGTATTTCACGACCAGAATCGTAATGGCAAACGGGACAAAGATGAACCGGCGCTGGCAAACGTCCCTGTGTCGAATGGCTATGACGTGGTGTTAACCGACGACCAGGGCCGCTATGCCCTGACGATCAACAATCAAGACGCAGTCGTGTTTGTCATCAAGCCTCGTGG
Source organism: uncultured Pirellulaceae bacterium (assembly GCA_964542185.1). GTDB lineage: Bacteria > Planctomycetota > Planctomycetia > Pirellulales > Pirellulaceae > UBA9264. Next base: position 270 of record CAZITS010000089.1, on the reverse strand, counting down.
CTATCGACCGCCTGTGAACCACTACAATCTCCCCCAATTTCATTATGTCCACAAACCGACAGGGTCACCTCCGGACTTGAAGTATCCAGGAGTAACGCCGACGGGGCGTTTGCCATCTTCAGTGGACTTTCCACTTTACAAGCAAAGCGAACCGAATGGATTGGCTCAGGAAAGCTCAATTCAAGTAGGTCGTTTTCCCGTGCAGAGAGAGACCTTTTGATCGGTCGGGCCGATTTAACAGATTCCGATTTTTACACCGTTGCGTGTGTT
>CAZITS010000088.1:10181-11887 GCA_964542185.1 uncultured Pirellulaceae bacterium | reverse complement strand
GGTTGCGATCCAGCATGGTTCCGATGCCCGTGTTGGATCGTTGAATATTCTTGATACGAGATCCTTGACTAACACGACGGTGAATCTTCCTGGACGCCCCGGGTTTGCTTTTCCAACACGGTCGTCTATGACCTGGTTGATTGGGTTAGAAAGACAGCTTGGTTTATACGATATCCAATCAGAGTCATGGCAAGTGCTCGTTGATGGGATTGACGACGATGTCGAAGATACCATTGTCAACGACGGTGTCGTCTTCACTGAAGGTGTGGTGTTTGGCACCAAGCATCTCGAATTCAATGACAAGCGGGCGGGCTTGTATCTTTGGCGCTATAGCGATCAGCGCCTGATACGTTTGCGTGATGATCAGATCTGTTCCAATGGAAAGGTGGTGTTGTGTGGGGATCAGGGATACCGCCTGTTGGACATCGATTCGCCTACCCAGACCGTTGTCTCGTATTCTTTGGATGTGGAACATGGAGTCCTGGGAGAGCCGCAGGTCATCCTTGACTGGCGTGGAGCCGAAGATTTTCCCGACGGTATGATTGCCACGCCAGATGGGAATAGTGTTGTCGTGGCGTTCTACAACCCGACCGATGTACCGTTTGGCGAAGTGCGACAGTACGGGTTAGAGCATGGCGATCTGGAGATTGTCTGGAGAGTACCCCAGTCACCACAGGTGACCTGTCCCCAATGGGTCGAAGATAACGGAAGTGTGAAGCTCGTTATTACGACTGCCGCGGAAAACATGACGCCGGAGCGGCTAAGTCGTCATCCCCAGGCTGGCTCTCTCTTTATTGCACCGACTGAATTAGCGACACTTCCGGAGACAATCAGATTTGATCCGGGTTGACCTGGAGAGTGGCCCCTCGCCAAGGCCTGTTATTGCGTCCTGATTCAAGCAAATCGGTGTGATCGCCGCAGTCAGGCTGACCTGTCGAGTTTTGTTTGACCAGGCATTGCAACACGCGGCAATGTAACGTCACCCCATTCGTAACGCTCAGGTGACATGTCGAATTGTGAATTCAACATCGCCTCAGATGTGATAGTCTGCCCGGTATAACATGCCTCGCGGCCCATGATTGCCATCAAAGTACTGTAGGACATGTAGGTGCCGTTGTTGATCGGTTTGCCAGCGCGAATTGCAGCCAGCATTTCTTTGTGTTCCACGTCATACATACTTGGCCGAGCCCCTTTGTACTTCCAAGTCCCTTCGCCGTTTTCAATTCGCGGACGTCCCCGTGTTCCGAGTAGATGGGCTCGACCTTTGGTGCCAAGGACATAGTCGTCGACATCATTGTGGCAGCCAGCGATTTGACGGGTAAATGCATAGGTTTTGACGCCGTTAGCCCACTCGTAGCAAACCGCAAAATGGTCGTAGACATGCCCCCATTTGTCATCAGTTCTCACCTGCCGACCACCCAGGCCAAAGCAATTTTGCGGTAGTTCGTCATTCATGAGCCAGAGTGCTTTGTCGAGGCTGTGTATGTGCTGTTCGACGATGTGATCACCAGACAGCCAAGTGAAATAGAGCCAATTTCGCAGCTGAAACTCCATTTCACTCCACTCGGGTTTGCGGCCACGGTGCCAGAGGGTACCAGTCAGATAATTTTCCTGGACGGAGGTGATATCGCCAATGGCACCGTCCTGGATGCGTTTCATTGTCTCGCGCACACCGTAGTCATAACGCCAGCACAAGCCGGAGACAA
>CAZITS010000088.1:0-10171 GCA_964542185.1 uncultured Pirellulaceae bacterium | reverse complement strand
AGGTCTTTTTGCTTGGCTTGCTTTACTGTTTCGAGTACGTGGCGAACACCCGGACCATCAACCGCGACCGGTTTCTCGCAGAATACATGCTTGCCATGTTCGATTGCTGCGCGCAGTTGGAGAGGCCGAAAGTGTGGTGGAGTGCAAAGCAGGACGATATCGACATCCGATTCCATCACTTTCTTGTAGGCATCAAAGCCGGAAAATGCGTGATCGTCGTCAACTGCGTATTTCTCTCGAAGGCTACGACTGAGGACTTTTCTCGCCTGGTCCAGCCGGTCTTCAAAAGCATCCGCCATCGCAGTCAATTTTACGTTGGGATCACCACGCATTGCGTTACCGGCTGCGCTGTTTCCACGTCCACCACAACCGATCAAACCAATCTTGAGGGTGTCGTCACCAGCAGCATGCACTGCGGGAGGAGCCAGCGATGTAGCGAGTGCGCCTCCCACAAGTGCTGTAGAGGAATTGCTCAGGAACTTTCGACGCGATGGTTGCGAAGTAGGTTCGGTAGGTGCCATGCTGATGCTCCTTGGGCGTGTTTCAGTCAAAGATCTGGTAGCGAAGTGGCTGGTATGGAAGAAAGTGTTATCGTCGCAGTCTTGCAAACTATGATAGTCTACTCAGGAAATGTGGTGCAAGTTGAACCAATCGTTAGCACGCCCCTTTTGACGTGTGCGGTTATTGTTAAAGGCAATTGGGGCTTCACGGAGCAGATCCTTGGCTGATAGCCAACGGCCTGGATATGGGGCGCGTGTCCTTAAGGAGGGGCTGCGGCACCGACTCGCGATGCCTGTGGGTTGGTTGGGATGTGTGCTGCTGATTCGTCTGGTTCATCTGCTCCTGATTGGCGATGGTGCGGTTCCGTTCAACAATGCGAGGCTGATTGTTCAGGCCAAGTCAGTTGTTTTTCACGGTATCGGCGAAGCATTTTTTAGTGTTCCGCCAGCACCAAATCTGTTACTCGCTGTCCTGGTGCAGATTTCGAAGTGGCCTGCAGGGCATGCGTTTTTCATGATGTGCATGATATTGCATGGTTGCCTGGCGGTGGCTTTCTGGTACTGGTTATCCTCGCTACGTTGGCCGACAGAAATAAATCGGGGCGCAATGTGGGTGTTCGCCTGGCTCCCGGCTCTCAATAGTTATGAGGGATTCGACAATATTGCTGTGATTGGCGCGGCCGCTGGATTCTTTGTTATGGCGGGTGCGTTGTACCGCAGCATCGCGGCCACGGGCCGTATCCCACTGGGAGTTGCTTGTGCAATCTTCGTATCAGCCAATGTGATGGTCTTGTTCCGTGCTGAATATTTGCTTTTCTCGGGTATTTATTTCACTGTGTGGGCGTCTAGTGCGTGGATCGTGACGCAATTCACCGACTTGCCATGGTTGTTTCTGAACAAATTCTCATTCCGAAGGGGCATTTTTGCGGGATTGCTAGTTCTCTCAGGTTTAGCGACCGGGGTTGGCCAGGTGGTTTGGATTCGAGGGGTCAGTTCCGGCGAATATCGGCTCGATGCACGCGGGTATGGTTGCTGGACTCTGCTAGACGGCATCCCGTTATCCTGGATGCCGACAGACGATCATTCGTATTCTGCACGGGTGCGAGTCGCACAAGAGTATTTTGGTCATCCGAAAGATTATGACTATTCAGTTGTTCGGATGATGTGGTCGCACCCTGGTACAACGATTGCCAAGATGGTGGGGAATTTGCCTCGGTGGTTTGTTGAACTCGGAAGGCGCCATGTAGTTTTACCCCTGCCAGTAACTGCAGTTTTGTTGGCCGGCCTGGTATGGATGGCACGGTCACGCAGGCGATGGGGTATGTGTCTGCAATTAATTGTGATGATGGTGATGACGGTGCCTGTAACTGCGTTTTATACGAATGCTGAATACATGACACCTGCCTACGTTAGTGCGACGATGGGCATCGCTTGTGGACTGGTGTTGGTATCAAGTTGTGCGACGCAAGCTTCTCGTCTGTCGAGAATTGCCTTATCTCGTCGCTGGTGTACACGTATCTGTCTGATCGGGCTGTGTATTCTAATGGAATGCTTGCTGCTTCGTGGCGGTGGATTGCTATCCGATTTCAAGAGCAAACGAATTGTTGCAGAGAAAATTGATGAGACGCTGCGCACACTACACGTTTCCGCAGTGTTGCTGGATCCTTATTGGATGGAATTGGACAGTTATTGCCAGGCAGACATCCGTAATCGGAGTATTCAACTTAGTGGGTGGAGAGTTCAGCAAGATCTTACGGGCACTACCCTGCCCTGGCCTTTTGGCGTGGAAACGACTGATGCAATGGAGTTGATCGATCAAGCGGCGCCCAATGAGAAGTCAATATTGCCGGTCGTGATCTGGTCAGATGCCAGTGACTCACAACGAATTGTCCGGAGGCGGAAAGAGCGATGGGTTCGTCGAGGCTATGCAGCAATAGATAGTTTTGATACTGATCGGCCGGACGCTTCGTTTAGCGTTGTTGTGCTCGTTCCGTCGGAATCGGCAAGCGGACGAGGTCTTGACTGACCTTCCATGATTCTGCCTGATCGAGTTGTATCTCTAACGAGGTCGGCCTGCTTGCAGACTGCCAGACATTTGTCCGAAGGCGAGAATGCACCAGACAACGAGGCACGGTCTATTGTCGTGCCGAGTCTCTCGCGTAGCGACTTCGAGAACTTATCTGTTATGTTCCGTCGCTATTGTCGCCGATGGCGGTGCCGGAAATTGCGATTCGATTTACGACATTCAAAATCGCCTTGATGGTGGCCTCCATTGTGTTGATGGAGACTCCGCGCCCACGGAAGTTAGAACCCTGATACTCGACCTCAATCGTTGCTTCACCTTGCGCGTCGCGGCCGATCGTTGCGCTGCGTAGCTGAAAGTCCTTGCACTTCATCTTTATTCCGGTGATTTCCTCGATGGCTGAGAAGGCTGCATTAACCGGCCCGTCTCCGTCAGTGGACTCCGTCGTTTCTTGGAGTTCGTCGCATTGCAAATGCACACGTACACGGTGATCGCCTGTACTCGTGGACTGCAGGTCATAGGAGATTAGTTGCCACTCGCCTCGACTTGCGATTTGTAGTTGTTGTTGTGCCAAGGCAACGATGTCGCCGTCATAGACTTCTTTCTTCTTGTCTGCGAGTTTCTTGAATTCTTCAAAAACTCCAAGGAGTTGCTCACCGTTAAGGTGGTAGCCGAGTGCTTTGGCTCGATCCGCGAGTGCGGCGCGTCCGCTGTGTTTTCCCAGTACCAAATCAGTTTTGGTGAAGCCGACATCTTCCGGCCTCATGATCTCATAAGTAGTGCGTTCTTTAAGCATCCCATCTTGATGGATTCCGGCTTCATGTGCGAATGCGTTGCGTCCCACAATAGCCTTGTTGCGTTGAACTTGTATACCGGTGATTGAAGAGACCAGGCGACTGGTGGGGACCAGACGGTGGGTCTCTATTCTGGTTGTGCAGTCGTAATAATCTGCGCGAGTCTGCAGAGCCATAACGATCTCTTCGAGTGAACAGTTTCCTGCTCGTTCACCGATTCCGTTAATCGTACATTCGATTTGTCCGGCACCTTGTTCGACGGCTGTCAGGCTGTTTGCCACTGCGAGTCCCAGGTCATTGTGGCAATGGATGCTGATGGTAGCCTGTTCAATGTTTGGTACTTTATTGCGAAGCATGGTAATCGTGCTTCCCAGTTGTTGTGGTACTGCGTAACCAACGGTGTCAGGGATGTTGACGGTCGTGGCACCGGCGTCAATTGCCTGTTCGACAACTTTGCAGAGGAATTCATGTTCAGTGCGTGCGGCGTCTTCAGGGGAGAATTCAACATCATCGCAGTACCCTACGGCGCGTTTGACACCCACGATTGTGCGTTCGAGGATTTCCTCCTGTGACATTCGGAGTTTGAATTCGCGATGCACCGCACTGGTTGCCAGGAAGACATGGATACGGGGAGCTGCGGCGAGCTTGACGGCATCCCAGGCGCGATCGATATCTGCATCGTTGCAGCGAGCTAATCCGCAAATTGTTGATCCACGGAAACTGGTGGCAACTTCCTTGACGGACTCGAAATCACCGGGAGAGGCAATTGGAAATCCTGCCTCAATGACGTCAACTTTCAGGTCAATGAGTGCTTGAGCGATCTCCAGTTTCTCCTGGAGATTCATGCTGGCACCGGGAGATTGTTCGCCGTCACGCAGAGTCGTGTCGAAGATCTTGATCTGTCGCGGATCGCTCATCGTTTTGGATTTACCTCAAGGGGTGGCAGTCGCAACACAGAGTTCAATCGCAAATGATGTACTTGTGTTGGTTTATTCGTATCGCGTACTGCCGGTGTAATACAGCGCCTGTGGCAAGGCTGCTGGGAAGGCTTGGTAATAGGAAATAGTGGTTATTGCACAAAAAAATCCCTGAGGTTGAATCTGCCTCAGGGATCGTTTCAACTGTTTGTTGTCGCACAGAATCCCTAAAGCCCGCTGTTGGCGGGCAAAAGAAGTCGTTTCAAAACGTGCGAGGAAGACTTCATAGGTTTCATCCAGTCTAGACTAGTGGACCTCAGCAAGCCGGTCAACCATGAAGATTGGGCAGTTTCACGAGTACTGGTGAATAGTGGCTTGCCAGAGGAAGTTACCAATCGCGGCAAGGGTCTGTAGTGTGTGGACGCATGTTCGCGCCGGGATGTGCAGGAAGTCGTAATTTACGGCTGCTTGTTGGTCGATATTGAAACAATGACGAATGCGGTCATCGCGAAGGTGACAGAGGGGTAAACTTCGTGCCAGTCCGTCCAGCCGACCTTGCGCGCACTGTACCATCCAATTGCAACTAACGACCCAGTTGCGAGACAGCTGATGGCACCAGCCGCAGTCCCCTTCGTCCAATAGAGCCCGAAGGCCAGTGTGGGCAGAAAACAGGCCGCGTACATTGAGCCCGAGAACGCTGTAACTTCGACAATATCGCCGATTGGGTTGAGTGCTAAAAGCATGCTGGCTAGGGAAACCACAAAGAGCCAGATGCGCGTCATGCGGATACTATTTGTTTCATGGTTTGATTGACTGAACAGGTCACGGCTGATCGTTGACCCGGCGACAAGAAGTACCGAGTCCAGAGACGACATGGCGGCGGACAGCAAAACGAGCAGAAAAAAGGAGCTGAAAACAGGCCCCAGGATTTGTGAGGTGCCGAGCAGGTAGGGGATGACCTTGTCAGAATCGTCGATTGCAGAGGCGGGAATCAACGCGTGTGCGAGTGCGCCTATCGGTAAGACGCAAAGATAGGTGACGATAATGAGTACCGGTGCCACAAGACGCGCTGTGCGCAACGCCTGATCATCTCGTAACCCGTAGAGACGCGAAAGTTGCCGCGGTTCAACGAGTAATTTGACTCCTCCAGCAAAAGCCAGGCCAAGTATCGAGAGCAGTGGTAACTTGCCGTGCCAAGATACCAGTTCCGGGTCTTGGGTATGGAGTGTTTCCAGTATTTGAGACAAGCCTCCTCCTTGTTTTACGATAACGCTTATCAAGGCAACGGCACCGGCAAACATCAACAGGCCCTGTACTGCATCTGTCATGACCACCGACCGGAATCCACCAGCCAGTGTATATGCTGTGACAACTACGAAAATAACGATCACTGCGGGGCCATATTTCAGCCCCAGGAAAGCTTGTAAAGCGACCGCAGATCCCTTGTAGACCGCAACAAGATAAAGCACAGAAGCGACAACAATCACGACGGACGTGATGCGTCGTACGGTTGGTGAATTGAACCGATGACCCAGAAAGTCCGCAACCGTTAGCGAGTTGTATCGGCGAGTCTGTTCGACGAAGCGGGGAGCGACGAGGTACCAGGACAAATAGCAGAGCAGTCCAAACACGAGCGCTTTGCAGTACCAGATAATACCAACGTCCCAGCTTTTGCCAGCCTGGCCGATAAATGTGTTGGTGCTGACAAAAGTTGCGTAAGAAGAAAGGGCAACAACCCAGCCCCCGAGGCCACGGCCAGCGATAAGGTAATCTGCGATATTGTGGGTGCCACGATTGGCGATCCAGCAATGGTAAGAGAGCAACCCCAGGTACGCGCAAAGGAATAGCAGTTGCCATTGGTGCTCAGCGAACCATCCCATAGAAAGATAAACTCTCTGAAAGGAACCGAAACAACTCGTGAAAATGCTCCAAACAGTGCAATGATTCTCGTCGTTTGGAGATGATCACCATACCAGCCGGCTGCCTTAATGGGAAAGTCCCAAAATGCTGGACTTTGCGGTTTAGGGGAAACGTTAACGGCTTTGTTTTCCGTGGGGCCACTATGCGTTCTGGATCTAAGGTAGCCGAGGTGAAGGACAATCGTGTACTTTTGAGTATGGCAAGCCCGGAATGAATTGCTTAGAGGCGAACGGTGATCTGGAACTGGTCGACGCAACCGATCTTGAATAGCCACTTGCTAGTGATGGTCTTGGCCACAGTGTTATCGCTGTTGCTGATGATCCGTCCTGCTTTTCGTCAGCTGTCACTGCCCCGGCAGCGTCTTTTAAGAACATTGCGCCTTGGCGTCGTTTTGTTGATGTTGTTGGCGATGTTGCGCCCCACGCTGGTACGTTCAACAGGTGAGCGTCAGCGGGCGGTGTTGGTGATGCTGTTTGATCAGAGTCGCAGTATGCAACTGTCGTCTGACCGGCAAGGTGAAACACGCTGGGATTCCATGGTCCGTGTTTTAGGCCGTTGTCGCGCATCTCTCGCTGCTTTACATGGTGAAGTTGAATTGCGGGGGTACGTATTCGACAAGCGATTAACTGCTGCTGAATGGGGTGAGGCTGGGTTTACGTTACCACTGGATCCCGAAGGAGATCAGACGGATATCGGGTCAAGTCTCTTTGATGCGGTGCGGCGCGAAGCAGGACGTAAGGTGGTGGGTGTAATCTTGATGGGCGACGGGGCGCAAAATGCATTTGCCCCAGAAGTCGAAGTGGTTGAAGCAGGCCGGGAAATGCAGCGGCTTGAATTTCCGTTGTATGGCGTGCCTTTAGGCCCGGCCGGAGGTGATGAGCAAACACGTGATGTGGCCATTGAGGGGTTGCCGGAACAATACACGGTATTTGTAAAGACTGAGCTGCGAGTCACGGCGCGGTTGCGCGTGCGCGGTTTTGTCAATCTGCAGGTGCCTGTGGAAATGATCCTCGAAGATGCGATGGGGAATCAGCAACCTCTGGGGCAACAGAAACTTTCGGTTGCAGAGGACGGTCAGTCTGCTGAAATTGACATGCCGTTCATTCCAGAAAAACCTGGGAGATATCGCGTAATCTTGAATGCCCAGCCACAAGCTGGTGAAGTTGTGACGAGTAACAATCAGTCGACGACGTATGTCACGGTGTTGGAAGGGGGATTACAAGTCGTAATCTATGTAGGAGGATTCCGGCAGGGTAGTCCAGAGATGCGGATCCGAGATTCGTTGGCTTCGTCTCCAGACGTGCAAGTCAGACTTGTGGACTTGCGAGGTTACAATTTCCCTGAGAATTGGCCTTTGAAGACGAATGGTACGGCTACTGACCGGACGGTTGATGTTTACCTGATTGGTTCGGTCTACGCAGACGCCTTGGGTGATACTACGCTGAATCATCTCGAAGCTGCTGTTGCCGAGGGCAAGGGGTTAATGATGATCGGGGGGCCCCATTCGTTTGGGCCAGGGAATTATCGTGACTCAAGTCTCTCGGATGTGCTTCCGGTCACGATTGGACCATTGGAAAAAGAGGATTTTGGTGGGCCTCCCCGTCGCGATGTGCATCTTCGAAACAGTGACGACGACCCCAATGATTTACGGATGATACCGGTGCGTCCACACCCAGTGACTACCATTGCAACGCCGTCGCAAAATACCGCGGTATGGAAACGTCTTCCGGAACTGGATTGGGCCAATCGTTTTGCGGGGGTGAAGGACACACCGGGAACTCAGATTCTCTTGGAGACGGCTGGTAAGAACCCGATCCTGGTGAGCGGAGAATACGGACGTGGACGTGTACTGGCGTTTGCGGGTGATTCGACCTGGAAATGGCTTTCGCGACCGGGGACCAGTAATTTTGAGCGGGAGCACAAAAGATTCTGGCGGCAAGCAATTCTGTGGTTAGCGCGTCGAGAAGAATTGCAGAAAGACGATGTGTGGATTCAACTTGACCAACGCCGTGTCTTTCCAGCTAGTCCGATTTCCTTTAGCGGTGGGGCGAAAGACTCTGCGGGTGAAACAATTGACGACGCGGTGTTTCAAGCGAAACTGATAGCTCCAGATGATTCCACATCGACGATTTCCCTGTCGGTGGCCAATCGAGAAGTTGCAGGAACGGTCACTGGAATCGATCAACCAGGTACCTACCAGATTCAGTTGATCGCGACGCGGCAAAACCAGAAGTTGGGGGAAACAAAGGCCGCTTTCCAGATATTAGACAGAGATATTGAATTAAGTAATCCTGCTGCGGATCCGGCGCAGCTCGCCAGGTTGGCACGAATGACGAGTGCGGCTGGCGGACGGTTGGTTGCTCCTGAACAACTGCCCGAGCTGCTCAATGAGATTTATGAAAATCCACAGGCGACGGAAATCCGCGCCCAGGCCCGCTGGCAGCTCGCAGATACGTTGTGGGATGCGTGGTTGTTTTTCCTGGGAGTTGTTGCCCTCTTGAGTTTGGAGTGGGGGTTGAGGAAAAAGTGGGGCCTTGTATGAGTGTCGGACTGAGGCAGACGGTACCCGGCTCTATCTGCGATTTGCTGGGGGCGGATGATGCAGGGTCTTGTTGTTCTTGATTCATTTGTGCGGAACCCAATAGCAGCAGGGCTCATGCCGTGCGCTGTTAGAAGTTAACGGGGATTGTGATCAGGAGGCGTTGCGTCTTGGCTTGTCAATCACAGCAAAATCCGTGTGGTCCTTTGCCACGTTCTTTTTACGATCGAGATGTGGTTGTCGTTGCACGTGACCTGTTGGGCAAGAAGTTCTGGCGTAGATCCCGGCAGGGAGTGACATGTGGAACAATTGTCGAGGTTGAGGCTTACCGAGGTGCGCATGATCCTGCCAGCCACTCGTTCAGAGGGAAGACTCCCCGCAATCTGGTCATGTTTGGTTCGCCGGGGTACTTATACGTCTATTCGATCCACGCGAGGTTTTGTCTGAACGCCGTGACCGGTCCGCAGCGAACGCCTTCTGCGGTACTGATTCGGGCAATTGAGCCGACGCATGGGATTTCACTGATGCAGCGCCGGCGCGATCGTACAAATGTCCTCGATTTGGCTCGCGGTCCCGCGCGCTTGTGTCAGGCGGTTAAGGTTACTGGCGAGATGAATGGAGTTGATTTGACAATCGGCCGTCGAATTTGGATTACTCCGAATCCTCAAGATCATGTGGAGTCGGCAGATATTGTCGCCGCCCCCAGAATTGGAGTAACCAAAGCTCCGGATGCCCGCTTGCGATTCTTTGTCGACGGCAGCCCTTTTGTGAGTGGACCGCGGCGCTGGCACCGTCGATCTTGATTTTGGCGACAGGCTAGAATTAGTCAGCCAGGCCGCATCTCGGATTTGCAGCCTCGTGCTGCGTGCGGGAAGGCAGGTTTGCGGCTTCGATGACTTAGCAGTGTGTCTGTTGATAACCATTTCCGCAATCAGCCCACTACAACAAGCAGAGTGTGGTGAACTGCCAAAGCGCAGTAGGCACGAGCAGTTTGTGTCCGCAGGATTCAGGGGTGCGGAATTAGCGATGCGGCTCAAGTTTTGCAGGTGAATTCAGACGATGTTGACGCACCAGAAGGAACGTCTCGGTGATGAGTACTAGAATGACACCGCCGATCAGCCAACGCCACATACTTTGGCCTTGGATTGCTACACCTGCAAGGGTTGGTGCTTCGTCTTGTCCTATCCAACGGACTTGTGCTGCGGTTGTACTTTCTTCGAAAGCAGCACGGCTGAGTGCTGTCAGATTCGATTCTTCGGCGGGGCCGTTCACACTGACGCAAGTTGTAATATCCTGATTCGTGGCGTCGTCGTGCGTTGCAATCCGGTAAATTCCACGAGTCAGCGGGCGCAGCACTTCGACGGCAAGGTGTGGGCCGTGTAGTAAGCCAGCGTCGACACTATCTGCGATTCGGCGATTTGGCCGAAAGATCCTTGTGTCTGGCGTACGTGAACGGGCAGCGATGTCCACCACGATCC
>CAZITS010000087.1:0-11917 GCA_964542185.1 uncultured Pirellulaceae bacterium | reverse complement strand
ACGGGGGCCTGACCGATGCCCGTATCAAGTACAACGGCACGGTCCTTTCTGAGAGCCTCGAGATCATTACGGATCAACCTTTCTCGTTGACCCAAAACGTCACTGTGGGAGATGATATCGACTGGGTGGTCTCCGGTGCATATGGGGGTGGCAATACGCCACTGAGCGCCACCCTCTCGCACCAGAGCGACGGTTTCCAGACGTCCAACACGGCCACTTTCGGTTCCAATGTATCCAATGGCAATGGCGAACAGGGCTATCGCATCCAGGGGACACCGGCCACCGGCAGCGGTACCAACACGGGCAGCGGCAACAGCAGCAATGATGGCTTTTGACGGCGCGCACGCTGACCCGCGCGACACGCCAGTCACCCGCAGCCAGCACGGCGCCACGGGTCGGCAGCCCACTCTGCCGGCCAACTAAATGCGATACTGGGGGATCTTCATCGATTCGCCATCTTTGAGCGCCGACTGGTGCGCCACAATGCCAGCAACCGTCATGTTGAGCGCCTGGGTGATGTCGACCAGCGGCGAGCGGTCCTCCAGGATCGCCGTGATAAACTCGTTCATGAGTTGGCCGTGTGAGCCACCGTGATCGCCGCTCTGGACTGTGGGTGGCAGGGGTGGCCGGCGAGTCACGGGCAACTTCTCTTCCAGGCCCTGGTACTGACCAGCAAAGGAGCCTCTCTGACCGCGAACCCGACCTTTGTCACCGGCGTGGCCGGGCGTGTCCCAGCTAACACCCATCCGCGACATGCCCCCTTCGCTGGTGCGGAACAGGGCGATCTCGGTACCGAACGGGTTCTGGTAGCGATTGTTTTTGGGCCACCAGGGGGCGGCACTACCCAGACAGGAGACCTCGGTGAAACTGCCGCCGGTAACGCCGATGTAGTAGGCGTTGGAATGCGTCGGATACCACTGCGGCGGACCCCGGTCGCGCCAGCCTTTGTAGGAGGGCAGCGACTTGCGGAAGTAGTGAAAGTACTCTCCCTCGGAGTAGGCGAGCTTGCCAAAGCCCCCCGCGCGGTAAATCTGCCGCATGGCATGGAGATCTTCGTGGAAACAGGACGTCTCGAACATCATGTACGTCAGGCCAGTCTGCTGGACCGCCTCGAACAGCATGTCCGCCTCCTCCAGCGAACCGTACGTGGCTGGCACGGCGCAGGCCACGTGTTTGCCGTGCCGCAGCACGTCGATACAGTGGCGGGGATGGCTGGGCGCGTCGGTGGCTACGAAGATGGCCTCAATCCGGTCGTCCTTGACCATCTCCTCCAGCGATGGATAGGTCTGCTCACAGCGGCAGGCTTTCGCCAATTTGGCGCAGCGGTCGGGAAACAGGTCGCTGACGGCGACCACTTCCACGTTCGGGTGGTCCTGAAAGCCGAAGGCGGCGGCAAAGCCCGACAAACCGAAGCCGACGAGACCGACGCGAATTTTGCGATCGGAAACCGGCTGCCACTCTGGCGCAGCGGTGGGATCGGTCGTTTTCTCAGCCGGTTGCTGTTTTTCCTCGGCGGGCAACCCTGCTGCAGCGGCACTGGCAGCCAGGGTCGCCAGGAAAGCGCGGCGCGACGGAAACGCGTTCATGAGGTGGACTCCCGAGTGTTTGTTGGCTGGCGCACTGAGCACATAGATCTTATTCACAGGGCGTGGGACTGGCTACTGTCATAGGGACCCACCGTCCGCCTCCACGGCGTTACTCGAGGTCCACGGGAAAGACGCGCCGCGCGCGCTTGGCGTGCGGCAGTGCGGAAAAATCGTGGGTATGAATGCCGGCCGCGTCGACGTTCTGCACCGAGCCGGCGATCGGTTCAAACGCGGCGCGAAAATGCGCCGCTGACTTGACGCAGATATAGCGCATCGCCGCGCAATCGATCCCCAGGCTGCGGGCAAATGCCTGGTCAAACGGTTGTTCCCGGGAACAGACAACGACTACGGAAACGCCACCGATCTTGATCCATGCCGACGTTCCCATGCTGCCGGTCAGGCCAGCAAACATCGGGCCATCGTAGGCAAAGGCACCGTCCGACAGCGCCACCACTTCCGCTTCCGCGACGACCGGTTCACCCTGCACCGGTGACGACTTGCCTCCCAGCGAAACGGTGATGCGCTGTCCGACACCCGCCTGGTGCGCCTGGTCCGCCACCTGCGGATCAACCATGTAAAGCAACAACGCGTCTGTCAGCCCCAATTCCAGGAACGTGTGGAGCACTTCGGTCGAATCTCCAGGTGACCCACCCCCCGTGTTGTCTGAATGGTCGGCAATCACGATGGGGTATTTTCCCAGTTCTTCTCCGGCGGTCAGGGCGTCACGCACCGCTAACGGGGGCTCGTACCAGCGCTGACGGTTCTCCCAAATCCACCCCGCCAGCTCGTCGGCCAGTTCTTGTGCGCGGTGAGGGTCATTGTCGGTCATCGCAATCACCGAGCTGCCGGCGTCCGGCACATCGGCCCAGGGAAACCCGGTCGCCACCGTCATGCTGATGACACCGTCCCGTCGCTCCATCTCATGCACCCGCTGGATGACTTCGTCCATCGGTGGATGGGCAGTCACCTGACAAGGCGTACTCCAGAACATCGGTAACCGGTGCAGCGCCATCGTCGGGCGAATCTCGCCACGAATCGTGCGGACAATGATCTCACCCGTTTCACGGCCCCGTTCCGCCATATCAATGTGGGGAAACGTATCGTAGCCGACAATGGCGTCGGCCACCTCGACGCGCCACTCGGTATGGTTACCGTGCAAATCCTGCGGCACGCCAATCGGCACAGCGGGGCCCACGGCAGCGCGGACCGCGGCGATGACGTCACCGTCACCGTCATCGATACCATCGACAACCATCGCACCGTGCAGATCGAGCAGCACGCCGTCGACGGGACCCGCACTCTGCAGCCGCTCGATCAGCTCTGCTTTCAGCGCATCGTAATCCGCCCGACAGATCAATCCGCCGGGAAATGCCGATGCCCGCAGCAGCGGCACCAGTTCAAAGCCTAGTTCGTCAGCCGCCGCGATAAACCCGCCGGTCTGCACGTTCGCGCCGCGAAACCGCTGGAGCATCGCCGCACCGCGGATAATTCCGCGATCGTGTTCAAAATCGTCCATCGTGGTGGACGTGGTGACACAAGTACTTGTCTCGTGAATGATGCCGCCGGTTGCGATCCGCACTGTTGAATCCCCCTGGTTGCGAGCTGACAAATTCTGGCCGGGTACCGCCGCAGCGGGGTGTTCCGCCGGTGTGGGAACCCGCCCAGCACCACCACGCGCCGTTGATCCGCCACGCTACTTGTCCGAAACACCGCTCCGCCACCGCACCCTGGCAGGAGACTGTCCTGGCCAGCGAACGCGATCAGGCAATGATGTCTTGTACCACACTTCCGTAGACATCGGTCAGACGGAAGTCGCGTCCACTGTAGCGGAACGTCAACCGTTCATGGTCGAGTCCCATCAAGTGCAAGATCGTGGCATGCAAGTCGTGCACGTGGACTTTCTTCTCGACCGCGGCGAAGCCAAACTCATCCGTGGCTCCATACGTCATCCCGCCTTTGACGCCGCCGCCCGCCAACCAGACGGTGAATCCGTGATGATTGTGATCGCGTCCGTTGGAATTTTCCGCTACCGGTGTACGACCAAACTCCCCACCCCAAATCACCAGCGTGTCATCCAGCAGGTCACGGGCCTTCAAATCGCGCAGCAACGCAGCGATCGGCTGATCGACGTTCTTGGCTTTGTCTCTGTGCAACTTGATGTTTCCATGGTCGTCCCACGGCTGACCGTTACCATAGTAGACCTGCACCATCCGCACCCCGCGTTCCACCAGGCGGCGGGCGGCCAGACAGGCATTGGCAAACTGCCCCGATCCGTAGTCGCTCCGTGTGCCTTTGGTTTCCTGATTCAGATCGAAGACTTCTTGCGCCTCGGTTTGCATGCGGAATGCCATCTCCAGCGACTCGATCCGCGCCTCCAGCGGATTGTCCCGACCACCACGTCGCTCGAGGTGGAGTTCATTCATCCGTTTCAGCAGGTCAAGTTGCTCGCGCTGGGAAGCCCGCGTCAAATAACCATTGTTAATATGACGGATGACTTTCTTGGGATCGATATTCGAATGGTTAATGTGGGTCCCTTGAAAAATGCCGGGCAGGAAACTGTTACTCCAGAGCTGCGGTCCGACCACCGGCTTTCCAGGGCAGAGCACCATGTAACCTGGTAAATTCTGGTTTTCGGTACCCAGCCCGTACAGCAGCCACGACCCCATGGCCGGGCGCGTGGGCTGCGTTTCGCCGCTGTTCATCATCAGCAACGAAGGTTCGTGGTTCGGGATATTGGTGTGCATCGACCGGACCACGCAGATGTCGTCGATACAGGTGGCAACCTGCGGAAACAGCTCGCTGACTTCAATCCCGGATTCACCATACTTCGCAAATTTGAACGGTGATTTCATCAAACCACCGGTCTTGCGTTCGGTTTTCAGATTCGCCGACGGCGGTCGTTTGCCGTTGTACTTATCGAGTTCCGGCTTGGGATCAAACGTATCAACCTGCGAAGGACCGCCATTCATGAACAAGTGGATTACCCGTTTAGCGCGGGGGGCGAAATGCGCCACTTTAGGAGCCAACGGACTCAACTGCTCCGCCGGCTGGGGCGCATCGGCCAGCGCCCCTTCACGCGACAAAATGCCCGCCAGTCCAAGGACTCCCAGGCCTGTGCCCATCGTCTGCAGTGACTGGCGGCGCGTGACACCCAAAGGTGGTCGATTGTGATGCATTGTGTATTCCCAAAACAACGGTGTTTCTATGGATAAAGATCGGCTCGGGCAGCTCGTATCTCAATCGAGATACATGAATTCATTGCCGCCCAGCAAGATTTGGGTATAGCGTTCCCAGCGTGTCATTTTGTTCTGTTCGCCGTCGGCAGCGTCGTCCGCAGCCGAACTGTCCGCAGCAGCGTCGTCCGCAGCAGCAAGGTACGCCAATCCGAGTTCCATTTCCAGCGCGCTGGGAGCGCGGCCAAAGGCCAGCGCAAAAGCACGTTGAATCCGCGCTCGGTCCGTCGTCGGTTCCTCGCGATGCAAGCGGGCCGCGAATGACTTCGCCTGCTCGATCATAAAAGGGCTGTTCAGCACGAACAACTGCTGCTGGGGAACGGTCGTCTGGCTGCGCTTGGAACTGGTGATATTGGCATCCGGAAAATCGAACAGACGCAACAGGCTGTCGAGTTCATGTCGACTGATTTTTGCATAGACAGTGCGCCGCACATTTCCCGCGTCGGCGAGGTTCGTCGACGCGCCACCCATCGCTCGATCAAGTCTTCCGGATACGTCCAGTAACGCATCGCGCCACGCTTCGACATCCAGACGGCGGCGATTCATCCGCCACAACCAGCGATTATCCGCGTCGATATTGGCGTTGGCCTCAGCGGCCTGGGTACTAGCGCGGTAGGTTGCAGACAACATAATCTCGCGATGAATCGAGCGGATCGACCAGCCCGATTTGAGAAAGCGGTCTGCCAGATAGTCCAACAATTCAGGGTGGGTCGGCGCCTCCCCTAATTTGCCAAAGTTACTGGGGGTCGCCACGATTCCACGTCCGAAGTGATGCTGCCAGATGCGGTTGACCATCAATCGCGGGGTGAGCGGATTTTCCGGGCTGGCGATGGCGTCGGCCAATTCCCGTCGTCCACTTCCCTGCGTAAAGAGAGGCCGATCATCGCCGGCCAGTACCCGGAGAAAACGGCGCGGTGCCAGCTCACGTTGATTGGCGGGATTACCACGGGCAAACACTTTCATATCCTCAATTTTGCCCTCGGCGATCGTGTGCGCAATCGGATACATCGCGGGCGCTGCCTGGCGCGCTGCCGCCAGCTGATCGCGCAATTTCTTGAGTTCGCTACGACTCTCTTCCGGTAAATGCGCTGCAAGCTGCTTGTCGGGAATCGCAAACAGACCTTTGTCACCAAACACGGCCGTCAATAACTCCGCACCACCCAGCCGGGTATCCGCCGGTGCTTCGGTATAAACACGAAATTGAATACTGGCGTTGGCACCACAGGCACCCTGGTCACTCCCGCTGTGGTCGAGGCCACCGGTCACCTGAAATCTCTCGTAGCCGGAAGGCAAATCGTAAACGATGACCGACGGCGCATGGGTCCCAATCCCATGAGGGTAATTCTTGCCGCCCACCTTCAGTGGCACTCCTCCCACACTCTTGTCGATTTGAATCTTGCCGAAACCTGTCTGGGCCGACTTCCATTTCAAATCGGTCAAACGGGTCATACCGTCCGGCCCGATGAGCTGCGGGTCGAGCCAGTCGGCATGGTCGCAACTCTTTCCATTGCCAGCATCGGTCACCACCAAATAGAGTTCCTTGGCGCCGCGAATATCGATGTTGATTTTGACCGCCGGCCTGGCTTTGGTGATCACATCACTGGCGAATCGCGGACTGCCGGGCATGTGTTTGACCTGCACCTGCGGATCGGTCGTTGGCGGTGGCTGTTTGCCATCACGCTGATCCAACAAGCGCTGCAAATAGTTCTCCAGCTGCAACGCGACCTCCGCAACCGCTGCAGGCACCTCATCGGTTCCCTCCTCCGCCGCCGCAGGCAGCAGGGCAAACCAGGAATCGAAGGCGGGCACTTTCCCCTTGTTCTTCGGATCCAGAAACTCAACCCAGCGCTTCAACAGAAATGCCGGCAAGCCTGCTTTCTTGGCCACTCCACCAATCTTCACGGGTTGACCCGATTGCTGGGCGACGCGCAGCTGCCAGACCGCCTTGATGTACCTGGCAACGTCTTCTCTTTTCGCCTCCGCGGCGATCGTTTTTTGTGCCGCGAGGTACTTTTTGACAGCCCCATCCCGGTTTTTCACCTCCTGCTGGCCAGTGTTATACGTGGCAACTTCTGCCGGATCGCAAAGTGGTGCGTTATGGAGTTTGGAACTCTTGAAGATCCCGGCTAGCGAGTAGTAGTCCTGGGTCGGAATGGGGTCAAATTTATGATCGTGACAACGGGCACAGGAAACGGTTAAACCCAGGAAAGCGCGCGTCAGTGTATCGACACGGTCGTCGAGCTCATCTGCAGCTGCCTTGGCCGCGTCACTGTTCTTGTAATACTGCGCTCCGAGCCCAAAAAACCCGAGGGCTACCAGGTGATCGTACGATTGATCGGCCACCGGCCCCAACAAGTCTCCGGCAATCTGGAGCTTGACGAATCGATCGTAAGCCATGTCGGAGTTGAACGCAGAGATCACCCAATCCCGGTAACGAAAACCGTTGGTATTGGGCTTTACCGCAAAGGTGTGTGCCTGGTCCTCGGCGTAGCGGGCCACATCGAGCCAATAGCGACCCCAGCGCTCACCGTAATGCTGTGATGACAGTAACCGATCGACTACCTTGGCGAAGGCTGCAGGAGATGTATCTTCCAGAAAATCGGCGACCTCCGCGGGCTGCGGAGGAAGTCCGATCAAATCGTACGTCGCCCGTCGAATGAGCTCCTGTTTCCCAGCCGGATCGACTGGGCTGACGCCGGCCGATTCCATTTTCGCAAGTGTGAAATAATCGATCGTCCCTTGTGGCCAATCCGCCTGCTTGACCGCAGGCAGTGGCGGTGAAACAACGGGCCGAAAGGGCCAGTTCTCTCGCGCCGCGGCAAAGTCGATCTCGGAGGGCGCAGCAACTTCACCAGCACGTGGGTCTGGGGCACCCATCTTGACCCACTTTACGAAGTCCGCCACCACCGCGTCGGGAAGCTTGCCCTGGGGTGGCATTTCGAAATTCTCTTGTCGCAGCGCATCGATCAACAGGCTTTCTGCGACCTGCCTGGGCACTACCGCAGGCCCCGAATCACCACCCTTGCGCGTGGCAGCGCGGGAATCGAGTAAGAGACCACCTTGGACTTTCTTGGCATCTGCTGAATGACATTGGTAACAGTGCTTGACCAGGACGGGACGAATTTTTTGCTCAAAGAACTCAATCTGCTCGGCCGACAATTGCTGTTCGGCCTCCGGTTCCTCCGCCGCCAAAACACTACGACCACATGTCAGCAAAACGAACCAGGCCACCGCCATACTTATCGGACTACGGAAAAACCACACGTCACAGATATTCATCATCAGCCTTTATCAAACCTGTTTTTTTCACTATCCAATACCGACCCGCAGCCCAATACCGACCCGCAGCGCCAACGCGCCTACCGACTTCCAGTCGGAGAAGTTCGTTACTGGGACGGACCACGATCTTATCTTAGCGTAAACACACGCCAGGTCTTAGCGCAAACAGCACTAGGGGTACGAGAATATCAGGTTTCTCGAGGTCGGCTGGACCGACAGCTCGCGACGTTCGTCGGTCCCAACGCGGCACGTTGCCGGCAGGCATCAAAGTTACCTGTAGATCTCACAGTCCGGCAGCGCGTCCTGCAACTTTCCAACGGCAGACGCGGAGACCCTGGTGCCCAGTAAATTGAGCGCGCGTAAATGCGTCATCTGTTTGAGGTGGCCCAGACCCGCAGCAGTGATCGGGGTACCGCTCAACGTCAGATTCTGTAACTGCATCAGCGGTTGCAGATGGATTAATCCGCCATCTTGAACCTGAGTGTTATCGAGTGACAGTCTCTGCAGTTGCGTGAGGCCCTTGAGGTGTACCAGGCCCTGGTGCGTCAGCGCATTACTGCCCAGAACAAGTAGCCTTAAATTGGTCAAGCCGGCCAGCTGGAGCAGCCCGGCATCCGAAATCTGCGTTTTGTTCAGACTGAGTTCATGTAAATGGGTCATCACAGACAGATGCTGCAGACCGTCGTCGGTAATCTGCGTGCGACCCAGACTGAGATTCTGCAGGCCGGTCAAACCGACCAGATACGGCAGGGCCGCGTCGGTAATTTGAGTGCTACCCAGGCGAAGATCTCGAAGTGCATCCAAACCTTGCAAGTGCAATATCCCGTGGTCGGTAATCGCAGTGCGCTCAAGATGTAACGTCTGCAAACCGGTTAACTGCTGCAGCTGTTGCAAACCCCGGTCCGTAATTCGAGTGTTGTTGAGATTGACTTCGATGACGGTGCCCTCGGAATCCTGCTCGACGTGGGCGCCTAATTCAACCAAGAGAGCGGGAACCTCAGTCTGCACTTCGCGCACTGTCACTGGCTTCTGGGAACCCAGCTCGAAGGTACTCCAATCGCCGGTTTTGTTTTGCAAGACAATCTGGCACTGCGGCAACGCTGTTTGAAGTGCACCCAGTCCACCCGGTGTCAACTGTTCTGCGGCCAGCATCAACGTCCGTAGCTTTGGCAAACGATGCAGGTGAACAAGTCCCGCGTCGGTGATGCGCGTGTCGAGGAGTTGCAGGCCTTCCAGCTGCTGCAAAGGCACCAGGTGGAGCAGTCCGTCATCAGTGATGTTGGTGCCGTCCAACCGAATCCACTGCAAAGCAGTCAAGCTGCTCAGATGTACGAGGCCGGCGCTGGTAATCTGTGTTTTGTCGAGATAGAGCCGCTGCAGTTGGGTGAGACTGCGCAGATGCATTAACCCAGCATCGGTGATCTCCGTGCGTTGTAAATCAAGTTGTTGCAAACTCGACAGGCTCTGAACATGAGCTAACCCGGCATCGGTTACGCGCGGTTGCTGAAAGGAAAGCCCGAGAACCTCACCCGCTGCATTCCGCTCGATCTCACCGCCCAACTTTTTCAGTTCGGTAACTGGATCCGCGCAGCCGGCGAGCGACAGCACCAACCAGGCGGCGGCGAGCAGGCGTTTCATCGGCGAGCCCTTTCAGATCAGAAGCAGAGATTCCATCAATATAAAGCCCGCTGCGCGGTAGCACAGACAAGATCTGGCGGGCCGGCACTCAGCGGATCAATTCTGCTATCTACGAACTGAACTGACTGGCAAGGGTCCGCTCACGCGTCCACCCCGGCCGAACAACCTCGGACAGCTCTCGATCGCTGGACCAGGTCAAAACCGGGTCGATACCGTCACCGGTTCACGCTGTGCGCCACAGATTTCCTTGCAGGCGCTGCCGGTCAAGGGAAACATAACGCGTGGACACCTGGTGTGAAAGGAATTCCATCGTAACAGACCTCGCCACAGCAAACGGTTCCTGCACAGCTCGGTGCGCTGCGGAACTGGCGATCCCCAGGCGACCATCCCCGCCAAGGTCTGGCAGCAAGGTCAAAGTCACTGCCTGCCGTGGTGGCGGCTACCAGCGCAGCAACGGTTCTACGATCCCGATCCCGATCAGGCATATCCATCGCGTCCGCTTGACCAGAACGCAGCAACAGGACAATCGAGGGTGACAGCATCTCGGCCGCGATCTTCGCAAGCGATTTGAAACAGGGTACTTGCGATCCAGCTATGACCTGCGTAGCATAATGAGATTAAGTCTCATTACAACGCCTGCACGTGGAGACCCGTGTGGCAATCCGGCCTCCGCCCGCTCGCGGCACGAGCGCCAGCGACACTGCAGCGCAGCTGAAAAAGGTGATTACCGCTATGAAACCCTGGAAAATCTCCCTGATTCTCATCCTGACGGTGTGGGGCACCAGTGCCGTGCCGGCGCAAGTCGTAAACGTCTACTCCGCCCGACACTACGACACGGATGATCAGATCTACCAGAAATTTGAAGAGACCACCGGCATCAAGGTACGGCTCATTGAAGGCGGGTCTGACGCATTATTGGCACGGTTGAAACGCGAGGGAAAGCGGAGCCCCGCGGATGTGTTCATCACCGTCGATTCGGCCCGTCTCTACAAAGCCGAACAACAGGGTGTCTTCCAATCCACCACGTCAGCTACGCTGACCAAACGTATTCCCGCCCATCTGCGCCATCCCCGCGGGCTCTGGTTCGGACTGACGAAACGTGCCCGTATTCTGTTGGTCTCAAAGGAGCGCGTAAAACCGGGCCAGATTACGCGCTACGAAGACCTCGCCAAGCCGGCCCTCAAAGGGCGCGTCTTGATCCGCAGTTCCTCGAATGTCTACAACCAGTCACTGGTGGGATCGATCATCCAAGCCCATGGTGAAAAAGCCGCCGAACAGTGGTGCCAGGACCTGGTCAAGAACATGGCTCGCAAGCCACAAGGTGGTGACCGTGATCAAATCAAAGGTGTGGCGGCCGGTGAAGGCGACGTCGCGGTGGCCAACTCCTACTATTTCGCACGGATGCTGGGAGGAACTCCAGAGGAACGCAGTGCGGCGGCGAAAGTCAGAGTCGTCTTCCCAAACCAGTCCGGACGCGGTACGCACGTGAACTTGTGTGGTGCCGGTGTCGTCGCCACGGCGCCCAATCAAGCCAACGCAGTGAAATTGATTGAATTTCTCGCCAGCGATTTTTCCCAAGTCCGATTTGCCGCGGGAAACAATGAGTACCCCGTCGTGAGCGGTGTCAAATCGGTACCTGTCCTGGAAAAACTCGGCGCCTTCAAAGAAGATGTTCAAAATGCATCGGTCTTCGGCAAAAACACTCTGAAAGCCATTCGTATGATGGATCGGGCGGGCTGGCGTTGAACGTGATCCTGTGGGTTACTGCGAGGGCATTCAACGGGCGCTGCTGGCCATCCGCCCTCGGTCTTGTTACCCCACGGAAACAGCTGTGATCCAAGTGAGCCGGAAAGGGCGTGGTCGCTGGGCCTGGACTTGCGCCAGTTTGACCATTGCTGCGCTCGTGGTGGTACCACTCGCCGATATTCTGCTGCACATCGGTCAGGACTCCGAGGGAACGTGGCAGCACCTGACAGAAACGGTGCTGACTAACTACGTCACCAATACGCTGTTACTCGGTGGCGGGGTGGCAATCGGTACGCTGGCAATCGGAGTTCCATCCGCGTGGGTTGTCACGATGTGCCGTTTTCCCGGCCACACGATTTTTCGCTGGGCGCTGCTGCTACCGCTGGCGATCCCGACCTATCTGCTCGCCTATGCGGCAACCGATCTACTGCAATT
>CAZITS010000086.1:0-11982 GCA_964542185.1 uncultured Pirellulaceae bacterium | reverse complement strand
TTGCCAGAGGGGAAACGGAAGGGCCGCTGACTGCAACTCTGGCAGGAATGCGATTTCTGGTATCCAGGTGCGCTGCGAACTGGCCCCGCTCTCTGGGCTACTCGTCGTCTTTGGCTGATTTTCCACGCTATTTTTTGTGCGCAGGGATCTTGGGGGACGCCTGCCGGGGGCGTAGAATTTGCCTGGTGTGGTGCGACTCTTCTGAGTTGCGGCGTCTGCTTGTGGACCAGTTGCCTGGGAAGTATTTGGTTGACTGAAGCAGGTGCTGTTACAGTCGCCGGCGGATAACAGACAACGCAAATGAGGTATTCACGATGTCGACAGCAGTCACTTCTTGCCATTTTTTTCGCCTGCTGACACAAGGCGTGAGCGCGGTGTTGTTGTTGGCCTGCGTACCGCTGGCGTCATGGGGGCAATTTCGTGATGCCAGCGAGGAACTTGGTTTTTCCGGGGGAGGGAAAGCTGCCTTTGCGGACTACAACGGAGACGGTTGGATCGATGTGTACGCGGGTGGCAAACTGTTTCGTAATGAAGGTGGCAAGAAGTTTGTTGTTGTCAGTGACGCGGGTGTGCCGGGTGGAGAGGTCATCTGGGGCGACTACGACAACGATGGCCATCCGGACCTGTTCCAGTTTACTGGCGCCGGTTCTCTCCATCGCAACAAAGGTGACGGGACGTTCGAGCAGCAGGAGTTTCCCGCGTTGCCGACGGTGAACTCGCGCGGAGCGGTCTGGATTGACATCAATAACGACAGTCAATTGGACCTTTATGTTGGAGGCTATGAAATCTGGCAGCAAGCGGTCCACCCCGATGCGATTTACCTCAATGAGGGTGGTGGGAAGTTTACCAAGCATTGGCAGAGTGCGGATGGAAATTACTCGGCGCGCGGTGTGACCGCAGCAGACTTTAACGAGGATGGTTACGTCGACGTCTACGTGTCCAACTACCGCTTGCAGCCGAATCATTTGTGGAAAAATGGAGCCCAAGGTAAAGGCGTATTCACCAACGTTGCCATGGAGGTTGGCGCCGCAGGAAAACCTTCACAAGTGATTCCCTACACAGGTGGGATTACCTACCCCGTGTGTGGCCACACGATTGGTTCCTGTTTTGGAGATCTCGACAACGACGGCCACCTGGATATTTTCGTAGGTAATTTCGCGCACGCTGCCGCCTATCAGAACCGCCCGCAGTTTTTGCGGAACCTGGGGCCGGACGGCGAATACAAATTTGAAGACAAGTCGGAGGGGGCCGGTCTGGGCTACCAGGAATCGTATGCGTCGCCGGCACTGGGGGACTATGACAACGACGGTGATCTCGACCTGTATTTTACGACGGTTTACGGTGGAAATTTTCCGGTGTTGTATCGCAATGAAGGTGATTGGAAGTTCACCAATGTGACCGCCGAAGAGAAGATTCCAAACCTCTCTCCGACTTACCAGGCAGCCTGGGCCGATATTGATAATGATGGCGATCTGGACCTGTGTACGGCGGGTAAGTTGTTTGTGAACGAGGGCCGCCCGCATCATTGGCTCGAGGTAGCACTCAGAGGAGATGGCAAGCGGGTTACCCGTACCGCGGTGGGCGCGCGGGTCAGTATTCGTCTGGGAGAGCGGCTGGTCACGCGCCAGGTTGAAGCAGGTACCGGCGAGGGAAATCAGAATGCATTGCGTTTGCACTTCGGATTGGGGACTCATGAAGGGCCTGTCGATCTTGAGATCGTCTGGCCAGGTAAGTCCGTTCAGCGTGTCGAGGGTCTGGCTGCGAACCAGTTACATCGTGTCGAGTATGATGCGACCGGACCCTGACCAGTGTTGACGTATCGGAATCAATGTTGCGTGTGGATGGCCTGCGCTGAGGTGCGGATTGGCGTAGTTCGCTCAGCTCCAGACTGATTCGTAGTCAGTTGTAGTCCGATAAATGGTAGTGGGGTTGTGGGTGTACTGAGGAGGTGAAGGCGAAGCGTTATGGAACACGGGGTATTCAGAATGCGAATCCGGCTCTTGCTGGCTGGTCTTGTTTTTGCGCTGGGGGTTGAATCCACTGCATGGTTTTCGGTTGCGGCAGCGCGAGCCGAGACGGCGGAAGGCCCGGTGCTGGGCCGGCAGGTTGCGGATTTTACGCTCAGGGATTTTCGAGGGAAGGTGCACTCCCTCGCCGATTACCAGGACCGTCAGGTCGTAGTCGTTTATTTTATGGGTACCGAATGCCCTCTGGCGAAGATCTATGGACCACGGGTGCAGGAGATCGCGAGTGAATTTGCTGCGGCAGACGTGATGGTCCTGGCCGTGAACGCGAATGTTCAGGATTCGCTTGCCGAGCTGGAGTCCTTCGCCCGGCTGCATGGGCTGAAATACCCGATCCTCAAGGATCTGAATCATAAGGTTGCTGACCTTTTCGGGGCCAGTCGCACGCCGCAGGTGTTTGTACTCGATCGGCTGCGCAAAATTCGTTACTACGGTCGGATTGATGCACAGTTCACGTTTGGTTCGGGAGTAGGGTTAGCCCAGCCGCAGGAGCAACGGCAAGACCTCGCGATTGCGATCCGACAGCTGCTGGACGGCAAGCCGGTATCGGTTCCTGCCACGGTAGCCAGAGGTTGTCTGATTGGCCGTGCCCGCGAACCCCAGCCCGATTCTCCCGTGACGTACAGTCGCCAGATTTCAAGGCTGATCCAGCGGCGCTGCCTGGGTTGTCATCGCACGGGACAGATCGCTCCATTTGCCATGACGGATTACGAAGAGGTGGCCGGATGGGGTGAGATGATTGCCGAGGTGGTTCGTGAACAGCGGATGCCACCCTGGCATGCGAATCCAGAGCACGGCAAATTTGCTAACGAGAACCGATTGTCGACAGCAGAAAAGCAGTTGATTTACACCTGGGTAGAGAATGGCTGCCCCCGTGGTGACCCGGCTGATCTCCCCGAAACCCGCAAGTTCCAGGAAGGCTGGTTCTTGCCTCGCGACCCTGACGTGGTTGTCGCTTTACCGCAGGTCGAGAAGATCAAGCCGGTCGGGGTGGAGAATTATCGTTACATCGAGGTCGACCCCGGTTTTCAGGAAGACAAGTGGATTGAGTTGGCAGAATGCAAGCCTGGTAATCGTGCGGTTGTGCATCACATTATCGTCTATGTTCGGCCGCCGCGAAAAACCACGGGGGATCGCCGCCGGCGAAATACGGACCGTCGAGGCCTTGTCTTTCTGGCAGGTTTTGCACCGGGTACGCGCCCGTTGGCACCCCCTCAGGGATGGGCACGCAAGGTGGAGGCGGGTTCCAGGTTTGTGTTTCAAATGCATTACACGCCGATCGGTACTCCCCAGACGGATCGCAGCAGCATTGGCTTGCTGTTTGCAGACAAGGAGACCATTACGCACAGGGTGGTTACCAGCGCGGCGGTGAACCACCGGTTTGAAATTCCACGCCGCGAAGCGAATCATCGAGTTGTGGCTCGCAAGACGTTTCGCCGCGATACCTATCTGTTCTCGTTGTTTCCACACATGCATATGCGCGGGAAGTCTTTTCGTTACGTGTTGCTCTATCCAGGTCAGCAGAAAAAGTGGGAAGTATTACTGGATGTCCCCAGGTTCGACTTCAATTGGCAGAATGCGTATGAGCTGGCAGAGCCGAAGTTGATTCCCAAAGGAAGCGTGCTGCATTGCACGGCTTACTTCGATAATTCCGCAGGCAACCTGGCGAACCCGGATCCAGAGCAGACGGTCCGCTGGGGAGACCAGACCTGGGAAGAGATGATGATTGGCTATATGCATACAGGAATTCCGATCGTACCGGGCGAGTTACGTGATGACCCGGGTAAACCAGCGGTCCCGGATGCGGGAGAGTAAAGGGTTTCTGTCCGTGTGCTCCCCTGCCCTGGCACGTTGGATCGCACTGACGCGCGGCATTCGTGCCACATTTACCTTACTTCTGGTAGAGTGGTGTGGTTCAATAGAAGATTGCGGGCCCGCGCAAAGCACCGTTTGTGGTGGGTTGCTTTCACGACGGATTTGCGATCGCGTGGGTGCATTGATCTCTTGTTGCGCAGGGCTGTTGCGCAGGGCGTCTGCAGCGGCGCACCTGGTATTTGGGGAGGCGTTTCTTGCAACCGACATCGACTCCAATAAGCCGCCGCACGTTGTTCGGACTGGGGGGCCTCTCAGTCGGTTCGATTTTACCACTGGGTATTACCTTGCCTGAGATTCTGGCAAGCGAAGCGGGCGGAGGCAGTCACCAACAGATCAATGTGATTTTCATGTTTTTGCAAGGTGGTGCGAGCCACATTGACATGTATGACATGAAACCAGACGCACCCGCGGAAGTGCGCGGGAAATACAATCCGGTGTCCACGCGTATTACCGGTTTGCAGCTCAGTGATCAGCTTCCCAAAGTCAGTGCCATGGCCGACAAGTTTTCTTTGATTCGGTCAGCGCATTCGTATACTTCCAAGCATGGTGAAGGTGACGTCCACATTATGTGCGGGAGTCCGGTCGACAAGAATTTGCAGGCTCCTGGCATCGGCGCGGTGCTCAGTAACCAGCAGCCGCAAAGAGCGGCAGTTCCCCCTTTCGTTCACCTTGGCGACATGAAACACCCGGCCTACAGCGCACCGGGGTATGGTGGAGTTCTCGGACCTGCACACAATCCGTTCTTGATTGATCAGAATCCCAACGCTCCACAGTTTGCAGTCAAGGAGTTTGACACTGCAGCAGAGATTGGTGTTCGCCGGCTAGGCGATCGCAAGAGGTTGTTGAAGTCGCTCGACGCATTCCAGGCTGCCGGCGAAAAGCAGCTTGAATTCGGTCTCGTGCAGGACCGATTTACAGAGCAGGCCCTGAGTCTGTCGACCTCGCGGCAGGCGAAGGATGCTTTTGATCTTTCCAGAGAATCGCCGCACTTGCGTGATTCGTACGGCCGAAATCGAGTCGGACAGGGGATGCTGTTGGCACGCCGTTTGATTGAGGCAGGTGTTCGATTTGTCACGATTCAGGGTTACGTCGACACCGGCATTTATGCCTGGGATCACCACTGGGGAATTTTCCCCCACCTCGACCGGCAGCTGCCAATTTATGACAGCAGTTACGCGGCGTTGTTAAACGACCTTGAGGACCGCGGGTTACTCGATAGTACCTTGGTGATTACGGCGGGTGAATTCGGACGAACACCGAAGATCAACGCCCACGCACGCGGACCTGGCCGTGATCATTGGGGAGGCTGTTTCAGTCTGACGCTAGGCGGTGGTGGCGTGAAAACTGGCAGGGTGGTTGGCGCCAGCGACAAGTACGGAGCTGCCCCTGTCGACCGACCGGTCTCTGTGGCTGATTTTGTGGCAACCGTCTACCGCGTTTTGGGTCTTGATCCACATGCGGAAGTCACTGCCCAGGGGCGCCGGATGCAGATGTTACCGGCAGGGCATGCGATTGACGAGCTGTTCTGACTCCAAGGGGACCGCGGCGCAGCAGTTTCGGGATTCTTGCCCTTGGCAGGTGTTTCGGGTTCCCTCTGGATGCCTGTTGGCACACATTGGTAGCTCGACCGCCTGGTTTTTCTGCTGCTGGCTGCTGCGGTTAATTTGGATGGGGTAATCAGCAGTGGATTATCGTATTGTGTGGCGACACTTATAATAGCCTGTCGTAGCCCTGCCAGGGGCAATTGGCCTGTTGGGAATCGATTGCGAGTCGCAAAGTCATGAAGCCATCGACCTTGTTGGTCCCGTTTCTGTTACTGGCGTTCTGGTTCTGCCTGGAAGCGGAGCACGTTCAGGCAGACGAATTCCGCGCGCGAGTGCAGCCCTACCTCAAGACCTACTGTGAGAAATGCCACAATCCCAAGCTGGCAAAAGGGGAACTCGATTTTTCGGTCTACCGGAGTGAAGTGAATGTCACCGCTCACTTTCGTCGCTGGAATAACATCATTGCTTTTATCAAGAGTGGTGAAATGCCACCGGAGAACGAACCGCAGCCTGGCATCGCCAAGAGCAATGCAGTGGTTGCCGCTATCGAGGCCATTCTGCTGAAAGAGGCACGCAGAAACGCCGGTGATCCGGGCGTGATCTTGCCACGCCGTTTATCCAACACGGAATACGACCTCTCGATCGAGCATCTGACCGGCGTTGCGATCGAGCCGACAAAAACCTTTCCCGTGGATCCCGCGGGAGGTGAAGGATTTGATAATACGGGTGAGGCGCTAAGCATGTCCCCCAGCCTATTGAAGAAGTACCTTGGTGCGGCCCAGCAAGTTGCCAGTCACATGGTGCTTACGACGGCAGGGATTTCGTTCGCCCCCTATCCGGTGACCTCGTACAACGAACGAAAAAAACTGACCGAACAGGCCATCATCGATTTTTACGCAGGCCACAAGGTTGATACGCTCGCATATCTGGCCGCCGCCTGGCGTTATCGTTTTCGCGGTGCGCAGTACCAGAAGATGTCCGTTGACGAGTGGGCAACCACTAATGGACTGAGCGGGAAATACCTGACGCTGGTTTGGCAGACCTTGGCGACGGCTGAACAGTCCACAGCCGATCAAAAGTCTGGATTCTTGAAGCAGCTGGGCGAAGCCTGGTTGTCGCTGCCGGCGCCAAAAAGCAGGACAGACCGGCCTGCAGAACTGTTGGCGTTTGCCGGGATAGTTGAGTTTGGACGCCGACTGTTGACCCCTCGCTTGCAAGGACTGATCAAGTCGAACGCGGGGAACTGGCCGATCCAATGGCTTCAATTTCGCTCGAATGTTGCATCGCAGCGTGATCAGTACGCGGCCTCGAATTTGCGGAGTGAGGTACTGCTCGCTGCTGGAAGAGTGCGTTCTCCTGATGCAAAGAAACCTCAGCCTTATTCTGTATTTGTGCGGTTTGATCGTGGTTTTGGGGACCAGGATGGCTACGTGATCCTGAAGAGACCCATTTTTAGTCGGGTGCAGAAATTACCCAGGAATGAAAAAGAAGAGAAGGAAAGCCACCAGGTCCAGTCATTGCGCTCCGTGCTGGAAATACATCACCCCGATCTCGTCGAGCAGCTTGGCTTCGGTACACACCCGGCGGTGAATGCGGACGGGAACCTGACGCCTGAAGACGCGACGGTGCACCTGTCATTTGACGAGGGCGAAGGAGACATCGTGGGAGATGTTGCCAGCAAGGAACGCCAGGGGACGGTTCATGGTCCCGTGTCGTGGCAGCCAGGCAAAACGGGCACCGCGCTGGCAATCAGCGTCGAGAGCTATGTCGATGCTGGTAATACCGCCAACTTTAATCGCCAGGAGCCGTTTTCTTTCGGATGCTGGATCAAGCCGACCGGTGAGGCCAGTGGGTCACCGCTCGGCAAGATGTCAGAAGAGGATGAGAACCGTGGTTATTTTATTGACACTTCTGGTGGCAAGCTCCAGGTCATGTTGTCACACGAGTGGCCTGAGAACTCGATTATGGTGCATACCGTGGAAAAAACGGCACCGGATCAATGGCAACACGTGTATGTGACGTACGACGGGTCGAGCAAGGCCAGCGGCGTTACTGTTTATGTAGACGGCCGCGCGGTTCAGACCGCCGTGATTTCGGATACTCTGGTATCGGATATTACGACGGATGCCCCCCTGTTCATTGGACGTCGCTATCTGGGACCGAAGGGATCACCGTTTCGCGGTTTGATTGATGATGTTCGTCTTTTCAACCGTGCGCTGTCAGCGGAGGAAGTAGCGGCACTTGCCGATGTGGGCCCGATGGCACTCGACCGCGAGTGGCTCGTCGTGAAAACGCCCGCGGTAATTGAGATTCCCATCACCGTAGCCATGCAACGTGAATTACAAGGGAAGCACTTGCTGTGGCCCTGTCAGTTGGATCCCAAGTACAGCAAAGACGCCAGTGTGCTTGTCCAGCACGGGAGCGGCAGGCTTCCAGAAAATCGACTTGATCGAATGCCGGCGCACCTGATGTACGGTACGAGTGCAGCTGCCCAGAGGCTGGCACTTTCAGGAAACACTTTCAGCCGGACTTTCCCCAATCGTTTTTTCTACGTTGACGAGAAACGCGGGCTGGCGGCGGGCTTTCACCTGGTGGAAGGTTTTTTTCGTGACGATCAGCCATTGGTCAGCAAAGTGCTGACCGATGACGAAGTCGAACAGCTTGACCGCCTCTGGCGTGAATTGGATTTCGTGACACAGAGTACCGAGACGCTGCTGCGGGGATTTGTCTGGTTTGAGCGTTCAGAACGCCATGTGCTGCATGACAAACGGTTTGATTTTCTCCGCGCTGAAGATCCAGAACTCGTGCAGGCTGGGCTGCTGGGCCGTTTTGAGCGTCTCTATCTCGACAAATTGGGAACCCCCGCGAAGGTTGGTTCCTTCCAGCCTCAGAAACCGAGCGACAAGTTCAATATGGTTCATGGTTTCTTCGAGGACATTCGCAAAGGGTTGCGGACTCAGACCGAGACGCTCGCGCGTGTCGAACCGGTTGGGCTGGCTGATGTTGAGCAGTTTGCGAGCCGGGCCTACCGCCGTAGTCTGACGAGCGTGGAGCGGCGCGGACTACAAACACTGTACGCCCAATTGCGCGAGGATGGGCAAGCGGTTGAGGAACGCTTGCGCGGTCTGATCACCGCCATCTTGTTGTCTCCGGACTTTTGCTATCGGTTTAACGACACGCCCGCCGGTGACGGCGTCTACCCGATAGGAGCGAACGACCTGGCGAGTCGACTGAGCTACTTCCTGTGGGCATCGATTCCCGATGCCCCACTGCTGGCCGCCGCGGCGCAGGGTGGCCTGCAGGATTCGGAAACATTGGTTGCGGAAGTGCAGCGGATGTGCAAAGACGATCGAATCCAGGCGTTTGCGCGAGAGTTTTTCGGACAGTGGTTGCGTTATCGCGATTATCTCAGCAAGGATCCTATCGATGCCGCGGCGTTTCCAGGGTATGACGATGTGCTGCGGGAATCCATGTTCCAGGAGCCGACGCGTCTGGCGACCTGGCTGATCCAGCAGGACCGTCCTGTCACAGATCTGTTGACCAGTGACCAGACGTTCGTAAATGGTCGCCTGGCGGAGCACTATGGAGGTGCGATTGCCGACCAGTATCGTGTGGCGCGCGACGCCTGGTTGCAGCAAGTCAAGGTGGCTCGGACCCCGACGAACGATACCCATGACGTCTGGTTTCCCGTTACCGGGCTACAGCAGGCCGGTCGTGGTGGTTTGCTTGGTATGGGAGTCCTGCTGGCAAAGAACTCTGCTGGTCAACGGACCAGTCCCGTGAAACGGGGGTTCTGGACAGTCCATCATCTGCTCGGCCAGCATTTTCCGCCCCCGCCGGCGGATGTAGCGGAATTACCGGACAATGAAAAAGAGTCAACCGATACCATTCGTAAGCTCCTGGCCGCACATGTTTCTGATCCTCGGTGTGCCATGTGCCATACTCATTTCGACAACATTGGTTTGGCCATGGAAGGTTTTGATCCGATTGGCAGAGCACGTTCCCAGGATTTGGCTGGGCGTCCGATTGACAATCGGTCGGAGTTGCCAGATGGGACAACTGCTACAGGCATTCCGCAACTGATCGAGTATATTGGAGCACAGCGCAAAGAGGAGTTTGTCAAAACACTGTGTCGCAAGTTCCTGGGTTACGCCTTGGGTAGGTCTGTGGCCTTAACAGATCAGCCTTTACTTCACGAAATGCAGGAAAAATTGGCGCAGAACGAATATCGGTTTTCGGTGTTGTTTGAAACCGTTGTGGTGAGTCCCCAGTTCCGGCGGCAACGGGGCAGGGATTTTGTTTCCAGGCGACGCTAACGTGAGGGTCGGTTGATGTTGCCCACTGTTGCCCGAGCAGCTTGATTCGATCAATCAATACAGAGAGAAGGTGCTGTGATGCAAACTGGAATGGATAGACAAGCCGGACAAAACACCGCGGTTTCACGCCGGGTGGTGTTGAGTGGGTTAGGTGCCAGTGTTGCGCTTCCGTGGCTGGAATCAGGCAAGTTGCTCGGTGTCGAGAATGAAGCTGTCGGGCCTCAGCGTTTTGGCTTCCTCTTTTTTGGTGACGGGATTCATCCACCGGAGTGGTGGAGTAAAGGCAATGGCTCCGAGCTGGAGCTGGGGCCTGCGTTTGCCTCGCTGGAAACAGTCAAGCAGAAGGTCAATTTTATTCACGGTCTCCAGCATCCTGCCAACGTCGTTGGCGGTCACGCCAAAGGTGCGGCCGGCATCCTGACAGGAACTCAGCCTCGCGGGGGCCGTGATATTCAGGGGTCCACGAGCATGGACCAGATTCTGGCGAAAAAACACGGTA
Organism: uncultured Pirellulaceae bacterium; assembly: GCA_964542185.1. GTDB lineage: Bacteria > Planctomycetota > Planctomycetia > Pirellulales > Pirellulaceae > UBA9264. The sequence continues at coordinate 1,724 of CAZITS010000086.1, read as the reverse complement.
GCCAAACCGTGTTGCCGAGCCTGGTGATGGCGTGCGAACGGCCCGTGAGCGGTTTTCACGAATCGGGCTATTCGATGATGTACGCGTCCCACGTGTCGTGGAGCTCGCCTGTTTCTCCGGTGCCTACCGAACTGTATCCGGCGCTGGCCTTCGACAGCCTGTTTCAGAGCAAAGGCAGCAAGACGCAATTGAGCGTATTGGATCACGTATTGGAACAGTTAAACGACGTCGACCGGAAAATCTCCTACTCGGACAAGTCGAAAATCGAAGAGTTCACAACATCTGTCAGAGAGGTCGAGCAGCGGTTGGCGAAAATGCAGCAACGTGACGACGAGGAGACCGCCGACACTGCGAAACTTCGCGCGGAACGCCCGCAGGCCGGGATTCCCAATCAGCTGGACGAACATGCCAGGTTAATGTGTGACATCATGGCCTTGGCGTTTCAGACCGATCGCACACGAATCAGTACTCTGTTATTGACGAACAATCTCTCGGGACAGGTGTATCCGTTCCTGGGATTGAATGTTGATCACCATAACTATTCCCACAGTTGGCAAAATAAAGAATTCGCTTCGATTACCCGTTTCTGGGTGGAGCAATATGCCTACCTGGTGAAGAAGTTGGACGGCATGCAGGAAGGCGAGGGGACTGTGCTCGACCACTGCTGTATTATGCTGGCCAACGAACAGTGGACCGCCCATAACGCGCCGAAAGTGCCCTTGGTCATGACGGGCAGCCTCGCAGGCACGCTGCGGACCGGACGTACGCTGGATTACGAACAGGCGAAAGAACGCAAGATGTCCTCGCTACATCTCTCCATCATGGACCGGATGGGCGTCCATCTGTCGGAATTCGGCAACACCAAGGAGCAGCTGCCGGAAGTCTAGTTTGTGTTTGCGTCAACGGTAGTAAACGCTGGTTACGGCGCGGTTGCCACTCCTCGGGTACGATAAGGTGTACCTTTAGGTGTGCTGGCACGCTATATCCCTGTGGCGGAGTTGGTGGCGCACATTGGTATAGCTTCAGTTGCTGCGATTGTTGCCGAACTGGAAAAAACTTGGCGATTATCGCGCGGCTTGCTAGGTGCGTTGGGATCTAGGGCGTTGGGGAAGCGTGTCTGGGCGGTTCCTGTTCACGTGTGATGTAGCGCGCTACGTACTCGGTTGTCCACAGAACCATAGAAGTAACGTGGATGTTTGTTTCATTACTACCCGTGGTGTTCGCTTTCTTGGTGGCGCCAGCAGCACTCCATGTGACATTATTTGTCCTGGCTCGCCGGCCAGTAAGACTTGTCCTGACGCGTTTGGGAAAATACCAGCTTGGCTTGGCCGTGGTGATGGCTGCTCCGGTGCTCAGTGGCTGGGCTCCTGATTTGACACCAGAAGTAAGTCGTGCTGTGCAGATTAGTCTGATTGCCTGCGTCACGACCGGTATGTTGTTGCAGACCTTCCGTGGCGCGTGTCTACTTCGAATCAATCGCTCAGACTATCTAGATCTGTTGGCTTCTGGATGTAAACGGTTGCTGCTTTCATTCGAACTCAAGGAAGGAGAAACGCAAGTCGTGTTGTTCGGTAAGGGACGCACGGAGACTGTGCCGATTCGACCGTTGAGTCGTCGTGTTGTGTGGACTCGCTTTCCGGCGCGAACGCCGCATGACAAGATCATGTTGTTAGGTCAGTATCTGGAGAAGTCTTTTCCGGGGCCGCTGCCACGTTTTCGCATGG
>CAZITS010000085.1:0-12095 GCA_964542185.1 uncultured Pirellulaceae bacterium | reverse complement strand
GCAGACGAACAGCGCAGCGGCTGGAACTTCCTCCGAACACTCCAGACCTCTCAGCATTGTGCTGTCGCCTTTGATCGCCTTGATGAAGGACCAGGTAGACGGGCTGAGAGAGCGACACGTTGCCGCTACATACATCAACTCCTCCTTGCGGGCTCGAGAGCGTGAACGGCGTTATAGCAATATCGAAAACGGCAAGTACGACCTGCTTTACGTGACTCCGGAACGATTTCGTAAAGCAGAATTCCTGAGTGTTCTGCAACGACGTGAGATTCTTCTGCTCGCCGTCGATGAGGCGCATTGCATCAGTGAATGGGGGCATGATTTCCGGCCGGATTACACGCGCGTCGATCAAATTCGGAAACGGCTTGACAATCCCACAACCATCGCACTTACGGCAACCGCGACACCAGATGTCCAAACTGACATTATTCGTCAACTCGGACTTGACCAAGACCGCGCCACACTCTTTCACGAAGGGATTGACCGGCCAAACCTGCAACTTTCTGTCCACGCCGTCTGGAGTGACGACGAAAAACTTGATCATCTCATTGGCTTGCGACAACGGCAACAACAGCGAGGGATCGCCTACTTTACATTGATCAAGACCCTGCAGAGGTTCAGTGACACACTGCTGCAACAGAAGGTCCCGCACCTGATCTATCACGGGGAACTGCCACGAGAACAACGGAAACAACTGCAAGAACGGTTCATGAACGAACCGGACACACTCGTCCTCGCCACGAACGCCTTTGGGATGGGAATCGATAAGGAGGACATCCGCTTTGTACTACACGTTGATCTGCCTGGATCGCTCGAATCCTATTACCAGGAAATAGGCAGGGCGGGACGGGACGGACAACCTTCAGAGTGCGTCTTGTTGTATGACCAGCGAGACCTGGCAACACAAATGGAGTTTATTCATTGGAGCAATCCTGACGCCGATTTCTATGACCGTTTATTCCATGTATTGGTTCACGACCACGAAAAAATTGATGCTTTCGGAATGGACTGGCTCAGGGAGAAAATCCATCATCGCCAAAAACACGACCATCGACTGGACACGGCACTGTCAATGCTAGAGCGTTACGGCGCCATTGAGGGCAGCCTTTCGCCTCTTGATGTACGCGTGACTGGCCCTCTGCCAAACAACTTGCAGAACGCGGAATACCTTGAAGAAAAGTTGCGCCGAGACCAGAGAAAGCTGTACGCCCTGGTGGAATATGTACAACATGAGGGTGATCGAAAAGCCTTCCTGCACAAGTATTTTGGATTACCCTATCATCCACACACCGAAGAATCACCTGCCTGAGTGGCGTTTCACCAGCCACACCAGACCTGCCTGCCTCACCCGGCCGCGATATAATCACCGTCATTTAATTACAACGTGACGTCGCTCCGACTCTCCTTTCAATCCATTTGTTTTCGCCTGCCCAAAAGAGCAATCCATGACGCGCATTCCGTTACATTGGCAAATCTTGATTGCCATGTCTCTCGGTGCTTCAATCGGGCTGATATTGAATATCTATGGTGGTGAAGACCACACCGACGACCCGGTGGTCATCGAACAAGCTGCTGTACAGCCTTACGGAATGACAAAGCCCGTTCGCATAAAAGGCGGTACCATCTGGGCATCCGATAGCCCCCATGAAATCCACATGCAGATTTCGCAACCTCAGGCGCAGGGTACTCGACGGATTTTTGTTGGCGTGTTGGGAGAAGCAGCAACAGAACATCCCAAAGGCGAACAACTGATCGACGTTTTCGAGCAAGATGCAAATGCCCCTCCACTTCCAGCGAACGAACCCATCAGTGAGGTAATCGCCCCCAGTTTGAAAGAGCTCAAAAACATCGATCCTGAAGCGTATGTGCTCTTCCAACGCCATGGACGCTCACCAGCCCGCACCGTCGGGGACCTGGGAAAACGACTCGGGGACTTGTTTCTGCGTCTACTGAAAATGGTTTCGGTTCCACTGATTCTGTTTTCATTAGCGTCCGGTGTACTAGGACTCGGACAAGCGGACCGGCTAGGCAAGATGTTTGGCCGTACGCTGCTGTACTACGTCTCCACCAGCCTGCTGGCGATTCTCACCGGATTGTTCATGGTCAATTTGTTCCGTCCTGGAGCAGACGACGCAAGGCAAGTGCCCGACCAATTGGAACAGGCCCAAGAACAGGGGAAACAGCTTTCCACAGTCTTGTTTGAACAACTTGAAAACCTGATACCGGTGAATCCGATTCAAGCTACTGCCGATGGCCAGTTCCTGGGCATCATTGCTTTCAGCCTGGCATTCTCGATATTCACGCTTTTGGTCGGCGGCCAAACGGCAGAAACTGTACGCGGTCTGGCGACTGCGGGATTCTCGGTGATGATGCGGATGACCATGGCCATCGTCAGGCTGGCTCCACTGGGCGTTTTTTGCCTGATGCTATTTGCAGCGGCAACCCAGGGAATTGAGGTCTTCGGTCGATTGGGATGGTACATGGTGACCGTTGCCTGCGCATTGGCATTTCATGCCGTGGTAATTCTGCCACTCATCCTCAAATTTGTGGCGAAACGCAGTCCCCTGGAATTCGCCAAGGCGATGAGCCCAGCGTTGTTTACCGCCTTCAGTTCGGCCTCGAGCAACGCGACGCTGCCACTAACATTGACCAGTGTTGAACAGAGGGCTGGTGTCAGCAATCGCGTGAGTTCATTTGTGCTGCCGCTCGGCGCTACAGTCAACATGGACGGAACCGCGCTGTACGAAGTGGTTGCAGTTTTCTTCATTGCCAACCTGACCCCTGGTGTAGAGCTGGGCGTGATGCAGCAGATCAGTGTCGTCTTCACAGCTTTGCTCGCCAGCATCGGAGCCGCCGGCATACCTCACGCGGGGCTGGTGATGATGGTGATCATCCTGCAAGCGGTCGGTCTACCGACCGAATCACAAGGCCTGATCATCGCAGTCGACCGAATCCTCGACATGTGCCGCACTTGCGTCAATGTCTGGAGTGACTCATGTGGCTGCGCGGTCATTGCCCGCTTCGAACGAAATGAAACGGACTAATCGGGCGATGCAAATTGACTCTCCCGGTAACGGTGTTACTGCGAGCACACTGAGAGCCACAGTGGTGGCCAAGATACGCATTGGCGCCACCGCCCGCCAGGCAACTGCCACGGTTACATCCGTTCGACGACTTCAATTCCTAACAACGCCAAACCTTGTTGCATTGTCCTGGATGTGAGATCCGAGAGCGCCAGACGACTGTGCCGCAACCCATCGGTTTCGGCTTTCAGCACCGGACAGTGTTCAAAAAAGGCCGAGTACATCTGCGCAAGCTTGAATAAATAATCCGTTAATTGGTTCGGTCGAAAATCGACCAGGACTTCTTCTAGCGCCTCTGAGAAACGCAGTAGTTGCAGGGCCAATGCACGCTCCGCAGCGTGTCCCAGATCAATCGTCGTCACTTGTTGCGATTGCCGGCGTGCGTCCACTTCGGCACGTCTGAAGATACTCTGGACGCGGGCATAAGAGTACTGCAAGTAGGTTGCGGTATTCCCTTCCAACGCGAGCATCTTGTCGGTGTCGAATTCATAGTCGCTTGTACGATTATGTGACAAATCAGCGTATTTGATCGCCCCATGCCCCACTACGCGGGCAACTTGCATTCGCTCCTCCTCACTCATCTCGGGTTCCGGCTTGCGCTGATCGTTGTCCACAACCACTGCATGTGCTTTGGCGACGGCTTCGTCGAGCAAATTCTCCAAACCAACCGTATCTCCGGAACGCGTGCGATACGGACGTCCGTCACGCCCTAGTACGGTACCAAATCCGATGTGACGAAATTCGACTTCACTCTCGACCCAGCTTCCTGCCGCAGTGAACAACTTTGAGAAATGTTCACTCTGGCGATGGTCAACCACATACAACATCAAGTCCGGCTGCCAGGTGTCCATCCGATAACGGATCGTTGCCAGGTCTGTGGTTGCATAAAGATACGCACCATCCTTCTTACGAATGATCATGGGTGCGTCCCAATCTTCCAGGAAGACACAAATGGCCCCCTCACTCTCACGTGCCAGTCCCGACTCCAGAAACTGGTCTACGACCTGCGCCAGCTGTTCGTGATAAAAACTCTCTCCATATTCCACATCAAAGTGGATGTCCAGGCGTTCGTAAACTCGCTGAATTTCCTCCCGGCACTTTGGCAAGAACTCGTTCCACAATGCCAGGTTTGTCTCGTCACCGGCGTGCAATCGCACCGTTTCCTGCAAGACAGCCTCACCGATTTCCTGATGTTCTTCGGCGACTCTCAAGAGTTCTGGGTCTGTCGTCACTTGTGACAATTTCGCGGCTAACCCATCCCGTTCTTTCCTCGTTTGCGCCAACTGAGACTGCAGTTTCCTCAGCACCTTCTCTTGTTTCTTCTTTTGCTTTTCGTCCGCATCACGACACACAGACAGCTGCGAGTCGACTTGCCCTTCCAATTGAGTAACTTTCTGGTCCTGCAGAGGCAAGTTGCGTTTTCCCGCATGGAATTCAATGAGACGATTGACGCGCTGGTAAAGCCGGCTCAGTTCCATCACTGGATTTTCCCGATAGGCTGTGTCATCCACAAAATGCTTGTACCCGTAGATGATCATGCCAAACTGAGTGCCCCAATCTCCCAGGTGGTTGTCACCTATCACCTGGTGGCCTAAATGCCGTAGCACTCGTGCGAGACAGTCGCCAATGACTGTTGATCGAATATGCCCCACGTGCATTGGCTTGGCGACATTCGGCGATGAGTAATCAATCACTACAACGTCTGGCGAATCTGTCGCACCCACACCGAGCCGTGCGTCACGCAACGCTGCAACCAACCGGGCAATCAGCCAGTCGCTTTTCAAACGCAGGTTAATAAAGCCGGGTCCCGCGATTTCCGGGGGATCGCAAAAGTCTTCTACATTCAATCCGTCGATGAGACGTTGGGCAACCTCGCGCGGGGGCAAGCCAAGCTGCTTGCCCAACGGCATCGCACAATTCGCCTGGTAATCACCAAAACTGGCATCCTGTGACGGGCGAATCATCTCCAAAAGAGGATCAACAGCTTCGGTGAGATTTGCCAAGGCAGGACGAAAACGATCGCGAATCTGTGAGAGAATATTCATGCAAACTCAGATAGGGAACAACGCCTGGAGGAAACACTGTTAAAGTCTATCAAGACTACCGTGACACTATTTTTTCACAACCCGGTCAATGCCGGCCAGTTCAGACACCCAACTCCACAACACACCATGGCGGACGACCGAATCGCAGACCAGTAGAATACTCCTATTCTCTGATGCCGGTACCTGCGACACCCTGTTGAACAATACCGCCACCCACCTGTCACGAGCTCTGCTGGCCCGAATCCCGGGTCACCAGCCATTGCCAGTCGATTCAAGCTGGCACTCTCCAGTGCCGGGCACGCAGATTTCGATTCGCTGCCTCGCGGACCAATGCAGTCTGCCAGAAATCGCACCGCCCCCCGCCAACTGTCAAAATGGCAGCGCAAGTGCGATCGAGACTTCACCAGCAATCCTGCCTGTGAGTAGAATGAGGGCAAGCCGGGGCAAGAACACGCCACCCTCTTCAAACGATTCTCCGGGATCGCAGGGGTACGTGCGAATGGCTCGCCACACAAACGAGGCAGCGTTCGCGTTATCGCGTGACGAAGCAACGGATTGGCAACGGCAAGCCAAAACAAAGTGTGCAGGGCAGGGCGACAATCGATGGCGATGGACTGGAGTTTCCACAATGAAGATCTGCTGGCGTTCCGTTTTGGTTCTGGTTTTGGCTGCGAGCACTACCGCGCATGCCGCAGACGACCGTTTCAAGCAAATTCGTGATCAAATCAAACAGGCTTTGCTTGATACACACACACCATCGCTCGCCGTTGCTGTGGCGGTCGATGGCAAAGTGATTTGGGAGGAAGCATTTGGCTGGGCAGACCGCGAAAACCAGGTGCCAGCCACGATTCACACCATGTACTCTCTGGCATCGATCTCAAAGCCAATCACCGCAACGGGCTTAATGACGCTTGTGGAAAAAGGCCTGCTCGACCTCGACCAACCGGCAAACGACTACCTGGAAGATTCACCCATCGTCGCTCACGTCGGGAGTGCCTCCGACGCCACGCTCCGCAAACTCGCAAACCATACCTCCGGCCTGCCATTGCATTACCAGTTCTTTTACGAAGATGAGCCCTACCGCAAGCCGGACATGCGAGAATCAATACGACGTTATGGGCACCTCCACGCAGCTCCGGGAGAACGTTACCAATACGCCAATTTTGGCTATGGCATCATTGACTACATCATTCAACGAACCGCGAAACAAGCGTACGCGGACTTCATGCGAAACGCAGTTTTTGTTCCGCTGGGCATGAACCACTCCGCGGTCAACCTGCCAGCGGAACTCAAAAGTTTCCAAGCAGTTCGCTACGGTGCGCAACAGCAACCGCTACCATTCTATGACTTCGACCATCCCGGCGCATCTGCAGTCTACAGCAGCGTCCATGACCTGATCCGCTTTGGCCTGTTCCATCTCAAGCAGCGCAACGATCAACAAAAAGCGATTCTGCGCGACATCACAATTGACCGAATGCACGCACCAACGGCCACCATTAATGGCCAACTCGGGTACGGCGTCGGCTGGTTCCACAATGCGGACGAATTTGGTGTAAAAACCGTCAGTCATACTGGCGGAATGGGCGGCGTGAGAACGCGTCTAGTACTTGTTCCTGGCAAGAACATCGCTGTCGCTACTTTGTGTAACTTCAGCACGTCACTACCGCTCCGCGTCAGTGAAGATCTACTGGCCGAGTTGATCCCGCAGTACCGGGAACAACTGCGACTGCACCGCGCCGACTCCTTCTCAACCCCAGGTACCGTCGCAAAACCACCTTTCAAGCCGACTCCCGAACTACTGGGAAAGTGGAAAGGTCACGTCCACACCTATGCCGGTAAGCGCGCAGTAACACTGTGGATCAAATCCTCAGGTGACATCCACATCAAAATCGACAATCAACTCACAATGCTACTGAACCAGGTTCGTTTTGACGACGGTGAATTGCGTGGAGTCTTCGCCAGCAATGTTGGTACCAATGACTCGAACCGACGACCTTATCATGTGCACCTGAGAGCAAAACTTCGCGGCACCGATTTGAATGGTTCACTGGTAACCCGCTCTCTTCCCGGACCGCGTCCTGGAAATGCACTCAGCTATTGGATCGAATTAGAGAAAGATGACGGACACACAAGTCTATTCGATGGCAAATCCCTGAAAGGCTGGCGCATCGTCACGCCGTTTGATTTTTTGAATCATGGAAAAGTCTCGGTTGACCAGGGCACACTACTGCTGGATGCCGGGCAACCTGCAACGGGTATTGCCTGGATGGGAGAATTGCCACGCATCGACTACGAACTGCAACTCGATGCCCAGCGAGTTGCCGGAGATGATTTTTTCTGTGGCCTGACTTTTCCGGTCGGGCCAGACTATTGCACTCTGATCCTGGGCGGCTGGGGCGGAGGTGTCACAGGGCTTTCAAACGTCAACGGAAATTCCGCTGTCGAAAACGAAACCACTGCTTTTTCAGAATTTGAGAACGGACGCTGGTATCACATCCGACTGCGTGTCACCTCCGACAAGATTCAAGCCTGGGTCGACAAGGATCAGATTGTCGACCTGGAAACCAAGGACAGAAAGTTGTCGATCTGGTGGGAGCAGGAGCCTGTACGACCCCTGGGCATCGCAAACTGGTATACCAAGACCGCGCTGCGTAACCTCTCGTTACAACGCGTGGTGACCGCTACTCCTTGACTTGGGACGGGAAGGCCAACAGCTGTCCCATTGATTCCGATCCGCCTACTTCATTTCAGCCAGGATGCAGCGCAACCCGACCGCGTCGTCGCGCAGGTCCTTGCTGATTCCACCGCGGAAACGAATTGCGCCTTTTGAAGTCCGCAGGGCACCGTCCCGGTTTGCGCTGGCAAGCTGCGCAGCCTTATCTTTCCAGCTACCGCCTCGCATAACGCGTTTCTGGGCATCACCCGCCTGGGTCCAGGCACTACCATCCTGAGGCGCGCCTTCGTAGTTTTCATGCCCATGGTCCAGGCACCATTCCCAGAGATAACCATGCACATCATACAGGCCCCAGGGATTCGGCTTCTTGGCTCCGACCGGTGGATCATTGCCTGCTGCGTTTCCTGTATGCCAGCCAAACTCATCGAGTTTCTTGACATCATCACCAAATGAATACAGCGTCTTGGTACCCGCGCGTGCCACATACTCCCACTCAGCCTCGGACGGCAACCGGATCACCTGCTTCGCGTCGATCAACTTTGCTTTCCGCATCGCTGTGGTCGCTTTCGTACAAAATGCCAACGCGTCGTCAAACGTGAGGAGTTCAACCGAGTTACGTGGCCCTTTCCAGCGACTGGGATTACTCCCCATCACCGCTTCCCAGAGATTCTGTGGTACTTCGTACCGCGCTACGTGAAAGTGGTAGTCAAATGTGACTTGATGCAAGGGTTTAGAACTTGCGTTGTCGCCTGGATGCCCCATCTGGAAAGAAGCCGGAAATTTTCCGGTGCCCGGCGTAATGGCAACAAACTCTTTGCGAAAAGTTTTCAGCAGTTCTTTCTGCTGCGGAGTAGGATCAGCACCCAAGAGTACAGCCACGACAAGCACCATGTTCATATGCACACCCAGGAAATCTACTCACAAAATGTGAAACAACCCTTGCCTCGCGACCTCCCAGGCACGCCAAATCCGGGAAGACCAGAGCATCCTGTTTACAAGCTGGTATCTTTCTGATCGCCAATGATATGGCCTGAACGAAACGTCTCGGCAAGTGCGTGTGGGACTTCGGCTTCTGCCAATACCACTAGCGCACGATTTTCGGCCACCTGAGCCTTCATTAACTGTTCCTGGGCGATCGCCTCGGCCCGCTTCTTCTCAGCAGCTGCGCGAGCGACACGCGTATCTGCCTCCGCCTGGTCCGCCTGCAAACGAGCACCGATATTCTCACCGACATCAACATCAGCAATATCGATAGAAACAATTTCGTACGCGGTCTGCGCGTCAAGGCCGCGACTCATCACGTTTCTGGTAATCATATCTGGATTCTCCAGAACCGCCTTATGCGTGTCGGCTGAACCAATCGAAGAGATGATACTTTCACCGACTCGGGCGATTATCGTGTCCTCGGTCGCCCCTCCAATCAGCTGTTCCAGGTTGGTCCGCACGGTCACGCGTGCCCGGACACGTAGCTCGATGCCGTCCCTGGAGATCGCGCTCAACGTAGATTTACCACTTCGCGCCGGATCTGGACAGTTAATAACTTTTGGGTCCACACTTGTTTTCACTGCATCCAACACATCGCGACCGGCCAGATCGATCGCGGCAGCACGATCAAAATCCAAGTCCATGTTCGCTTTCTGCGCTGAGATAATGGCCGCAATCACCCTTGGGACATTCCCATTTGATAACGCGTGGGCTTCCAACCTTTTCGTCGTAATTCCATTCACACCACCAAGAGACAAACTGGCTTGCCGGGCTTGAATCATCGCATGCACGATCTGCGCCGGACTGAGTTTGAGGAAATGCATCCGAATCAAGTCCAGTGGACCAATCCGCACTTGCGATGTGATCGCGGTCAACCAAAGTCTGCCATAAGCCAGGACAAACAAAGAGGCTCCACCAAAAACGACCACGCCTAATACTACCGCGATACCAAGCAGAATTTGCACCATGATGATCTGTATCACTTTCCACGAACGGATGATCGAGAAATTCCAATCGAGAATGCCAGCTCATTCAGGCCAGCTGAAACCGCCCTGATGGTGCAACCCGAAAGCACGACACCTTCCACCGCATCTGTGAGGCCGCATCATAACGGATGGAATTCGGGTCCAACAAGTCTCTGTGAGTGGAACTCTAGCGAGTCCTGGGACCATGGCAGGAGTGGCAATGCGTTCCCCAAGCCTGAGGATGGCCTGGCCATGACAAAATTCAGCAGGCTGTGCAACGCGCTGCCTTTGCGCGTCAGTCCTGTTCCTTGAGCGTAAACCAACTCAAAGTACCCAAACCTGCGGCACTGAGGACAAACGTAATGTCCAGGAAAAGAGACGCGCGCTTGAAGGGCGCAAGCCCAGGACTGATGAACCCGAGCACAAGATCCAGGAAAAACAGGAGAAAGACCAGGACCGCAACCGCGATGCCGGCCATACACAACACTTTCGCGACATTTAACGACATACAGACGATCCCCGGATACTGTGGTGGAATTCCACCAGGCCAATCCCACCTTATCTCAATCGCTTAGTATAATTACCCGTCGCGACATGTCACCCACGTTTTGACACCAAAGCCCCCCCATTGAGGGATCACCCGAACTCTGGGGCCAGTTTGTTTGCGACCGCACACCCCGACGGGCCTGTCTCGATTGTTATACGGGATACCCAATTGTTATACGGGATAATCGAGTGCCAGCATAAGCTGCATTATTCCACGAACCGCCAGTCGGAACAGTTTCGCTGGTCTGCTACCCCGCTCCATACGTACTGTTTCGACGACGCGTGCCTGCCGCAATGTGACCTGCCATGCCTGAATTCGACTGGGACCAGTTTCGTCAATTGATGCCAGTCTGCCGCAAATGGGCGTATTTTGACCACGCGGCGGTGGCTCCCCTCTGCCAGCCTGCACAGGCTGCTATTGAGAAGTGGGCCGTCGAGGCCGTCGAGCAGGGTGGAAACAGATGGCCGCAGTGGGCCGTACGTAGTGAGCAAGTTCGCCAGCAGGCTGCGGATCTCATCGGCGCCCACACCGACGAAATTGCGCTCATTCCCAATACCACGGCCGGTATCAATTACGTGGCAGAAGGTTATCCATGGCAAAACGGCGACAACCTTGTCACTTTAGCCAACGAATTTCCCTCCAATCTCTACCCCTGGATGAACCTCGCCGACCGAGGTATCGAAACGAGAACAGTCCCAGTCAAACCAAACGGTCAGGTCGATTTGAATCGTATCGCGGAAGCTTGTGACGAAAGGACTCGGATTCTGTCTGTCAGCTGGGTGGGCTACGCAACCGGCTGGCGTCACGATCTCGAACAAATCTCACAACTGGCAAGAGACCAGGGTGTACTACTATTTGTAGATGCCATCCAGGGATTAGGAGTTTTTCCCCTCGACGTACATCACTCCAGCATTGACATGCTGGCTGCCGACGGCCACAAGTGGTTACTCGGACCAGAAGGCGCTGGCATTTTCTACGTACGGAAAGAGCTTCTACAACTTTTAAAGCCACGCAATGTCGGATGGAACAGCGTCTCTCACGCCTACGATTTTTCACGCATCGACTTGGATGTCCGAGAATCCGCGGCACGTTACGAAGGTGGCTCCTGGAACATGGCCGGCATTACTGCATTAGGCGCCAGTATCGAACTGCTCGCCTCTTTTGGATTGACGAAACATCGCTCCCCTGTTGCCGACCGCCTACTCGCCATCACCGACGAAGCCTGCCTGCGGTTACATGAGATGGGTGCGACGGTAGTCAGTGTACGAGACCAAGAGCATGCTTCTGGCATCGTCGCGTTTGAACTGCCAGACCAAGACCCTCACGTTGTCCGCAAACGCTGTCTGTCAGCCGGCGTCACCATTAGCTGTCGTGCAGGACGTCTACGAATCAGCCCACATGCCTACAACAATTCCCAGGACATCGAACGGTTAATCCAGGCATTGCAAATTGAGAGTTAGTTACAGTGCAACGGAGAGCCTGGCATTCTCTGGCTGGCCGGCTACATTTGAGCTTGTGTACAATGTGTGATCAGTCTGAGATACTGCGGCAGTAGTACGCGCCTCATTCAATTCAAATACTGGAAGTTTTGACAGGTCCAGAAAGCCCTCAGACGAGTACTTTGTCATGGCCCAGGGCCATTCATCCTGCCTGACGATGTCGCCCGACTCAGCGAGACATGGCTCGCCGTGAGGCTGTCGCTTGCACCGCGCCCACCCCAGTCTCCGGCATGAAATGACTGCATCGACCTCAAAGACTGCCGTCTACACAGGTTCCTTTGACCCTGTCACCCTGGGA